>CAJARE010000317.1 GCA_903944255.1 uncultured beta proteobacterium | reverse complement strand
TTCGAGGCCTCTGAAAATCGCAGGGATAACACGGAAGTTGAGAATTAGGTCTGCGTCGGAGTCTTTGTTATCCGGTAACCGCTTCCCCTTACGGTTTCAATGTAACGATCGCAATCTAAAGGGGCTAAAGCAGCTCTCAATCGCTTGATATGAACATCAACTGTCCGCTCTTCGATATAAACCTCATTACCCCAAACATTATCCAATAAGCCTGTACGCGAATGAACCCTTTCTGGATTCGCCATAAAAAACTGGAGAAGTCTATATTCAGTAGGACCTAAAGAAATCGGCTGTGGATCAATATTGGACCATATTGCAAATACACGATGGGAGCTAGGATCCAATTTAAGGGGGCCTACTGTTAAGGGGCCAGTATCTTCAAGCGGAGTTTGTCTTCGAAGCAATGCCTTCACTCTTGCAATCAGCTCTTTGGGTGAGAATGGCTTAGTAACATAGTCGTCTGCCCCAGAATCTAAGCCTAATATCTTGTCAGCTTCTTCACTTTTAGCTGTCAGCATTAATATAGGCAATCCCCTAGTGCGATCATTTGCACGCAATTCTTTGGCAAATTGAACCCCAGATTTTCCTGGTAGCATCCAATCTAAGATCAGTAGATTCGGAAGGCGATCCTTCATCAATGCTGATGCAATATCGGCTTGCATTGCTCTTTCTACTTCATAGCCTGCATGAGATAAATTAATAGCAATTAACTCAGCGATTGATGGCTCATCTTCAACAATCAGTATGTGGTGAGTCATTTAAGTTATTAACGTTAAGGTTTAGTAGCTTCGCGCACCAAGTCTTCATGAGGAATATGTCGAACATCCGAGCCCTTTGCTATATAAATAACAAATTCGGCGATATTCTTAGCGTGGTCACCAATACGTTCAATGGCCTTCGCAATTGTCAGCATATCTAATCCAGCGCTGATCATATGGGGATCCTCAGACATATATGTCATCAGCTTTCTAACAAACCCTCTAAATTCTTCATCAATCTGACGGTCTTCTGCAACGACATCAGCCGCTGCTAAGGTATCAAGTCTTGCAAAAGCATCTAAACTGCGTCTTAATAAAGTGATCGCCATTTGGCCTGATAAGCGTATCTCTGCAACGTTAATGTTATAGGGCTTTCCAGACTCAATTAATCGCTTCGTTCTCTTTGCGACACGCTCAGCCTCATCACCTGCCCGTTCTAAGTTCGTAATCGCCTTCGATACGGCCATCACCAAACGCAAATCTCGAGCAGTTGGTTGCCTGCGGGCAATAAGCTCTGTACAAGCTAAATCAATTTGAATTTCAAGATCATTTACTAACTTTTCATTCTCGATAACAATATTGCAGGTATCAAGATCCATTTGAGTAAAAGCACGCATTGCAGTAGAAATTTGAGACTCAACCAAACCACCCATCTCAAGTAAACGACTTGAGAGTGAATTGAGATCTGCATCAAACTGCGAGGATAGGTGTTTATCTGACATTTATTGTCTCCAATTAACCAAAGCGGCCGGTTATATAATCTTCTGTTTCTTTACGCTGAGGTTTGATAAAGATTTCATCCGTTTTACCATATTCCACCAAAACGCCTAAGTACATATAGGCGGTATAGTCAGAAACTCGCGCGGCCTGTTGCATATTGTGCGTCACAATTGCAATGGTGTATTCAGTTTTAAGCTCATTGATCAACTCTTCAATCTTGCCAGTAGAAATTGGATCTAAAGCCGAAGTCGGCTCATCGAGCAAAATTACCGAAGGCTTAACTGCCACAGCTCTAGCGATGCAAAGACGCTGCTGTTGGCCGCCAGAAAGAGATAAGCCGCTTTGGTTAAGCTTATCTTTAGCTTCATTCCATAAGGCCGCTTTATTAAGAGCCCATTCTACTCGTTCATCCATTTCAGAGCGAGAGAGCTTTTCGTATAAACGAGCACCAAAGGCAATATTTTCATAAATGGACATGGGGAACGGAGTCGGTTTTTGAAAAACCATACCAATTCGAGAGCGTAGCAAATTTAAATCTTGGCCAGGCTCTAGGATATTTTGTCCGTAGAAATTAATGGTACCCTCAGCACGCTGTCCAGGATACAAATCATACATTCGGTTTAAGGTACGTAAAAGTGTCGATTTACCGCAACCAGAAGGCCCAATAAATGCAGTCACCT
>CAJARE010000316.1 GCA_903944255.1 uncultured beta proteobacterium | reverse complement strand
CCCTAGCCTATCACCGATAAAACCATAAACAAGGGGTGAAATAGCGCCAGCACCAATTGTTACCGTATAAAACACTCCAAATGCTCTTGATCGCATGTGCGGCGGAACTAACTCGGGGACAGTTCCATAAAGCCCAGAAGATGTTCCATTTAAGGCAACACCAACTAATGGCAACATCAACATAACAACATCAAGATTTATTGGCAGGGTTAAAGCCATCAGAATAGTCGTGGCAATCTCTGTTATCAAAGTGGTTTTGATTACGCCAAATCGAGCTGCGATAAATCCGCAAACAAATTTACCTGCGGCACCACCAGCAAAAATTAAGCTGAGCGCAAAGCCTACTTGCGTGACTGTGGCGCCTTTAGACATTAATAAAAAAGGTAGTAACGTTAGAAAGCCCATGCGAGTAGCGCTATCGATCGCAGCAATTGACGATAAAGAAATAAAGCCTAGATTAAGAAAGTTGCTACCCACGCCTTTTCCGCTTGTATCACTTGATGTCTTATCTAACTGAGTCTGAGAGTGATTAGTAACCGTTGTTTTAGGTAGAACAACTGCTAAAAATATTACGGCTAGCAATCCCAAGAGCCCCATCACGCTGGTTACGGTATGCCAATCCCAGACTGCCAATAAAGCAGCGCAGAGTGATGGCAATAGCACCTTCCCTATATCGCCAGAAAAGTTATATGCACTCAGAGCACCTCTTAATTCCGAGCCTTCAAAAGCATGGGAAGTTAATGAGGAGGAGATGGGGTGCTGAACACTTGCGCCAATACCACTGAGAACTAAACAGGCCGCCAAACCTAAAAAACCGGTAGTCCAACCAGACAATAAAAACCCAATTGCCGCAATCAGAGTACCGAATAGCAATAGGCGTTTTTCACCGACCTTTTCTGACAACATACTTGATGGAACTTGCAACGAAGCCATTGCCCCTGAATATAAAGTCTTTAAAGAGCCAACTTCAGCAAGCGATAAACCAAATGCCATTTGCCAAATAGGAAACATGACATACAGTAGGTCGGTATATCCATCATGAAGAATATGGGCACCACAACAAGACCCCAGGATTCTTTTCTTGAGCGCTTTCATAGCAACAATGTAACCGAGCCCAAATGAAAAAACCACCCGAAGGTGGTTTCAGTGTTCCTTAGAGGCTCGGAGCAGAATCGACCAGGACTGAGGATGCTTTTAACTCTATTTGCAGTTTTTCTTGTCCATCAAGTCGGTTAGCCTTACCATTCTTGTATCGGCAGCCGCTATAGCTTCGTTGGCATTGCTATAGGTAGCAATGATGCCTGGGAGCCAAAAAATTGCGGCTAGCGTATTTGTACCAGTAACGCCTTTTACATCCTCTGCATCTTTTTTAGCCTTCTCGGCCTGCTTAAATTCATCTTTTAAAGATTCGCAGGATAAATCTCGATCTGAAAGTTTTGTAGCATCAATCACCTTAGGTGTGGAGCAAGCACTCATGAGAGCCAGCACAAATGCAATAAAAGCAAAACGGCTGACGGTATTCATTTAACTCTCCAATTTAATATTGAGACTAATTTACATAACCACTTTAGTTAATGAGTAATTACCCTCGAATGACCAAGCCTTAAAAGAAAATGGTGTCTTTAGCCCCATTGCCAGCGTAGAGCTTGGTCACCAAATCTCCGCCAATAAACTCGTTTGCGCCTGCGATCAGTGTTTTGGGTTGAAAAATAATTAGTTCGGCTATTCCCTTGGATTGGTAATTTTAGTTATCGATAACGATGTTATTTAAAACGACATTGACTGATACAAGGATATCTAATTAACTTGCCTTTTTCTAGGATTCTCATCGTGAACGCATCCAAGACATATGGCGTCTAACCCTGCCAAGCCTGAAAGTAAAATAGTCAAACAAGTAGGCTACAGCATATTACCCGAGACATAGTCTGCGTTTTATACCGAATACATACTTTACAATTTTTGGCATAGGTGGGGCCACTTTATGCCCCGGTATAAAAGTATTGGAGTGAACATCAACTGCAAACTATGTGGTCGGCGCCGAATGTAAACCATGTGTCCGGTACGGGGCATATGAAATTTGGCCTGCCCAGCACGATTCAAACATGCGATATACGCCTTAGAAGCTAGATTTAATCAGTCCAATTTTTTGATGGACTGTTACACTCAGGAACGAGTACCGAGTATTAGAGAGCTGTTTGAAGCATTGATTTAAGCTGATTTCTGGTCTGCCCAGCACGATTCGAACGTGCGACCTACGCCTTAGAAGGGCGTTGCTCTATCCAGCTGAGCTATGGGCAGATCGGTGCTGG
>CAJARE010000315.1 GCA_903944255.1 uncultured beta proteobacterium | reverse complement strand
GCTCTCGTTCAGCCCGCTTCTTACTTTGATAGCTCGCACTAACTTTAGCGTCAGCCTCAATTAACCGCCTAGTTTCCGCACCACGGAGCTGTTCTGCTGCTTGGATAACCTTTAAGTGACTATAGTGGCGCTCAATCATTACAACACTGGTACCCATTTGCTTGGCTAGGGTATGAATAGGTACTCGGTCATGGGTTAACGCTAAAGTGGCATACGTATGACGTAAGCTATAAAACACTCGCTTTTGATCTGTCTTTGGATCCTTTAATAAGTTGTGATCTTCCAAGAAGCACATAAACATCTTCTGAAATGACTCACTGACATCTTCCTTATTATCCTTAGTCCTAAATACATAATCTTCATTAGTAGGAACAATCAAGTCCTTAAGGGGCTCAGTTAATGAGCTATCAACCCCATAGTTTCTCTGGGCTATACGCTCCAGCACCTTTACTGTGGGCTGCCTACCAATAATTTGCCTGGTGCCTGTTTTTCCAGTAACAGTAAGCTCACAACTACGGTTTAGGTTATGCACTTCTATGCGATTACCATGCTCGTCGATTTGATCTGTTAATGTCGATACTGGGCTCATCATGAAGCGAATTTGCTTCCACTTAATATCCAGTAGCTCAATACCAGGTCTTGCGCCAGTATCGATTAGCATCTCAATATAGTCGCGCATAATTAATCTACGTTCACGACTTGCTTGATTACGAGCAGCATCAATCCAAGGCTCTAGATTAGCTAATAAGGCTTTTAGTTCATGCAATTCAAATGCAGGTCTGCGGTCACTCTTCTTGCCGTTACTGGCTACAAGCTTGGGACGATTGGCTTCGGTTAAGAATCCCCGAATCACCGCTTCATCAAATACCCTGTTCATCGCAGCATTTTGCGTATGTAAGGTACTAGACGTAGGCTCTTTACCCATCAGCTCAATCCGATCTCGATCAAACTGCTCTAGTGCTTCATAGTCAATATTAGTAATCATGCGATTACCTAGCGAGGGAATGATGTAATCCTTGATCACCCGAACGTAGTCTCTATAGATGACTTTGCCTTTGCCAGCAGATAACTCTTGCTCCATACGCTCAATAGCTAGCTTGGCAATATCTTTAAAGCGACGAGTAACAACAGGCAAATTAGAGCGATTACGAATCTGTGCTTCAAAGAAGATTTCTTTAGCCTTATCTTTAGCCAGCTCGATCTTTCGCTCCTTAGTAGAAGCTCTTTGCCAAACTCCAGCAACCTTATAGCGACATTGCCAGATGCCACTGCGCTCACGGCGATAAATCACCAGCTCCCTAGGTAGCAGCTCATGGGTAGTTTCAACGATTTGCGGCATACAGTAACTTTAGTTTCTGATGGTGGCTTAGGACAACCGGTATCAGGCAAATCGCCAGGTCAAGATATCCAAAGAGCAATGGCAATCTCATGGCAGCTCTTGGCATTTGATGGGGCCCTCTTGGCAATTTCAGTGTTACTTGGAGTAACGCTTGATAGTTACCCAAGCTCATTGCGCCTCCAGATACATAATCCCGTGCTTTTCTAGTGCATCGCCAATGGCTGCCATTTCAATGCTAGAAAACACTGAATACCCCAGTCTTTGCTGGAAATAGTCATTTACAGCGAACAACGCACCCAAGTCATCCATGTCTAATTCATCACCAAGATTGATCTTGGCACTGGCATATGCTGACGTTTTTAAAGTGTCAAAAGAGATCACTTGATTAACTGCAAGATTGCTTTGATTCATTTGCTTCTCCCGTATATATGGAGCTATCAATATCGATAACCCATATACGTACGATAGGCGTTTTAGCCTACTTTTCGGATAAACAATCAATGCAAATCGAGTTTGTTAATGCCTTATAGAGTCAGGCTAGAGCAACCTGATTGGAGGAATTACTTGGGTCAATTTAGCAAAAAGAACTTGTGACTAAAAGTGGGGATTATTAAGGGGGTTGTGAAGAAGAATGGGGGATGATTGGAAGGGGTGAGTGTTACTTAAAGTAACACTTGGGATGCAAACTATTTCAGGGAATTTCAAGTCACTCTTTACCCAGTATAAAAAGGAACTATTTTGTGAAAATTAGTATTAATCTGCGTTGCCAGATCTTTATTGATTAAATTTGTATTCCAAGCTATGCATGCTCTCAAGGAATAACTTAATGCTGCAGATTCTTTCGGATCCCTAAATAAGAAAATTACACCATGAATGTAATCACGTGGATGCGGACTAGAGGCTATCTTCCTATTAATCAAATGTGCCCAATAACTTTGCTCTAAAGTTGACTCAATCTCAAATAAACCAAGGACCTCACTTCTAGCACAGAAATGACTAAAGTAATTTGATACCTGCTCCGACCCCAAGGTTGCCAAAATGCAATCTGCTGCATCCACTGTACCCAGTTGAAGCTCTGAAACATCAATTGCAATTAGATTGATATTATTTGCTAAGGGCGGGTATTGAAATTTCCTTGTGGTCGCCTTATCAATCAAAGTGTATTGAAGACGCATAACATCATAAATTTCATCCCCAACATGACCAGCGCTTATTCCGCTTGCAACTAACTGTGCATCAAAACTGCTTCGAATCTCCTGAGCTACCCTCAACAGCTTCACTTCAATATAAACATTGATGCCACCTAAACCCCAGAGTAG
>CAJARE010000314.1 GCA_903944255.1 uncultured beta proteobacterium | reverse complement strand
TTATTCCAAGGCTGATCGAGCTTGGTCTCATGCCAGTTTTGAGAGTCCTAAGAACCTGGGCGGTCGTTTTGGCGCTTATTTTGCTGATTTATTGCTGTATATCTTTGGCGTTTCAGCGTTTTGGTGGGTTGCCTTATTTGGCCGCAGAGTCCTTCAGGGCTGGCGTGAGCTTTGGAGTATTCCTTTACCGCCCGATCCTGAGGCTAAACCAGAGTCCCTGATAGTGCGTTGGCTGGGCTTTGGGCTGACTTTGGTATGCAGTATGGGTCTGGAGTCTATTCGCCTTCATTCTCTAGCATGGGAGCTTCCAAGGCCTCCTGGCGGGATTCTGGGTGAGCTCATTGGCGACCCCCTTCAAATGTCTCTAGGTTTTACAGGCGCTACCCTGGTTCTATTGTTTGGCTTATGTGCTGGACTGTCTTTATTTCTCCATTTTTCTTGGATGGACGCCGCTGAAAAAGTAGGGCGCTTTCTAGAGGTTTCATATCACCGTATTCTCGAGCGTCGTGATAGCGAAGCGGATCGTAAATTAGGTGAAGCAGCTGCCGAAGAGCGTGAAGAGTATGTCGAGGAGTTTCGTGGTCGTGTGGAAGTGGCAGCGCCCGTACAAATTGTGCGCGCACCTATAGAGATTCCCAAAAGCGCCCGTGTCGAGCGTGAAAAACAGCAACCCTTATTTGTGGACATTCCAGATTCGGAATTACCACCTTTAGCACTTTTAGATCCAGTGCCTGAAGTGAAGGAAACGATTTCTGCTGAGGTATTGGAATTTACTTCACGCCTGATTGAACGCAAGTTAGCTGAATTCGGTGTGCAAGTAACAGTTATTGCGGCTTACCCAGGCCCAGTTGTGACTCGTTATGAAATTGATCCCGCCGTTGGCGTTAAGGGCAGTCAGATTGTCAATCTCTCACGTGACTTAGCACGGGCTCTGGGTGTGGTCAGTATGCGTGTAGTAGAAACAATTCCTGGTAAGACCTGCATGGCTTTGGAACTACCAAACCCAACGCGTCAATCGGTTTACCTATCGGAGATTTTGACTTCACAGGTTTATAACGATAACCATTCATTATTAACACTGGCCTTAGGTAAAGATATTTCTGGTAGCCCAATGGTTGCTGATTTAGCAAAGATGCCGCATTGCTTAGTGGCTGGTACTACTGGTGCCGGTAAGTCAGTTGGTATTAATGCCATGATTCTCTCCCTGCTCTTTAAGGCAAAGCCTGATGAGGTCAGACTCATCATGATTGATCCGAAGATGCTAGAGATGGCGATGTATGACAAGATTCCTCACCTGTTATGCCCGGTTGTAACGGATATGAAGCAAGCCTATAACGCGCTCAATTGGGCAGTCAATGAGATGGAGCGTCGCTACAAGCTGATGAGTAAGTTTGGTGTGCGCAACTTAGCTGGCTTTAATAAGAAAATTCTAGAAGCAGAAGAAAAGGGTGAAAAGCTCACCAATCCATTTAGTTTGACCCCTGACGATCCCGAGCCAATTTATAAAGCCCCTGTCATCGTTATCGTGATCGATGAGTTAGCAGACTTAATGATGGTCTCTGGCAAAAAGATTGAAGAGTTAATAGCACGGATTGCACAAAAGGCACGTGCTGCTGGTATTCATTTGGTGTTGGCTACTCAGCGACCTAGCGTGGATGTGATTACTGGTTTGATTAAGGCGAACGTGCCTACTCGTATTTCATTTCAGGTAAGTAGCAAAATTGATAGTCGCACGATTTTGGATCAGCAAGGTGCTGAAGCACTACTTGGTATGGGTGACATGCTTTACATGGCGCCAGGTACAGGTTTGCCGGTTCGAGTTCACGGCGCATTTGTTTCAGACGATGAAGTGCATCGTGTGGTTGAGTGGTTAAAAGAAAAAGGTGACGCTAATTACATTGATGGCGTACTTGAGGGTGCTGATGAATCAAATATCGACGCACTCACTGGAGAGGGCGGTGGTGAAGCCGACCCACTTTATGATCAGGCTGTAGCGATCGTTTTGGAAAATAAACGCCCATCAATCTCCTTAGTACAGCGTCATTTACGTATCGGCTATAACCGTGCTGCTCGCTTGCTAGAGGATATGGAAAAAGCTGGGCTAGTTTCTAAGATGGGTAACGGAGGCAATCGCGAGATCCTGCGCCGTCCTTCTGAATAGGTCAGTAATTTTGTACTCATCCCTTTCAAAGATTGCAATCTCAATAGCAATCTCGCTGACAACCCTCTTGGCATCAAACAACGTTTGTGCCCAGAATGAAACTGGTGCTGAACAGCTGAGACAATTTGTTCGCAACTCTAAAAGTGCTGAAGGTGATTTTGTACAACAACAGTTACGTGCACCTAAAGCGAATGAGGCTCAAGATAAAGGTCTTAAAGTAGTGCGAGAGACACGCGGACATTTTGTGTTTCAGCGTCCTGGCCGCTTTGTTTGGGATACGCAAAAGCCATTTGAGCAAAAACTGATTACCGATGGCAAGCAGTTGATCTTGTGGGATAAGGATTTAAATCAAGCCACCTTTAGGTCAGCAGGACAAGCCCTAGCAACAACTCCAGCTGCTATTTTGTTTGGTGAGACTTCTCTTGATCAAAATTTTGATTTAGTTGAGGGTGAAGAGCGTCTGGGGATGAAATGGGTTGCATTAGTACCCAAGAAGAATCTCAATGCTAAGAATGAACCTCCTTACACCAAAATCTCAGTTGGCATGAGTAATGGCTTACCCAAGGCACTCGAGTTAATTGATGGCTTTGGCAGTGTAGTGCTGGTGACTTTGGACAAAATTGCGCTGAATGTGAATTTACCTCCAAATCGCTTTACTTTTACTCCGCCTCCAGGCGCTGAAGTCTTACGCTTAAAATAGAGCCTATTTAGAACGAATGACCTTAAACCAGCAGAGCATTACATGATTGATCCGCAATTACTCCGTAAAGATATCGCCGCAGTTGCCGCGCGCCTGGCAACTCGCAAGTTCCAACTCGATGTTGAGAAATTCAACGCCTTGGAATCTGAGCGTAAATCCTTGCAAACCCGTACCGAAGAATTACAAGCTAAGCGCAATCAATTAGCCAAAGCCATCGGCATGAAAAAAGGTAAGGGCGAAGACGCTGCTGCAGAAATGGCAGAAGCAAGCCAGATTAATGTGGATATGGAATCTGGTTCAAATCGCTTAGCTATTTTGCAGGCAGAGATTTCTGATTTCTTAATGGGAATTCCCAATCTTCCAGATGTCTCTGTACCAACCGGTAAAGATGAGATAGAGAATCAAGAGATCAAGCGCTGGGGTGATCAGCCTATTTTTGATTTTGAGATCAAAGATCACGTAGATCTAGGTGGTCCATTAGGTTTAGATTTTGAAGTGGCAGCCAAGATTAGTGGCTCACGCTTCGTAGTACTCAAAGGCCCAATTGCTCGATTGCATCGTGCCTTGGCGCAATTGATGCTTGATACGCATACGACTCATCATGACTACCAAGAGGTATATGCACC
>CAJARE010000313.1 GCA_903944255.1 uncultured beta proteobacterium | reverse complement strand
AATCGTCTAGCTAATTGCTTGATTTGTCCTAAGTGCTTTGCCGCGACTGGCAGCGCTAAAAGCAAGATCAGGATCATTCCTAAGCCTAAATAGCTAAAGCCTTCGTAATTATTTTTAGCCCTAACTTGGGGAAGACTAAATAAATAGGACCAGTTTTGCGAATCAAACCCACTCGAATCAAATAAAGCCAATAAGTTCATGCGATAGGTACCAAACCCAGTTTCACCTGGGCTCACGCTCATGAAATAGCCCATTTGCCAAGCAAGCAAAATGGTTGTGCTAAACACCAGCAAAATCTCTTTAGCCACTTGCTTCATGCGAATTTCATGCTGAATAAATAAACGATCTAATAAGTCCGCAATCCATAGTGCCAAAATCATGGCAAAGGTGTAGGGATGAATTAAAAGCGTGAATGGTAGTAGTAATGTCCACCACCACAGGCGGTGAGTTTGTTGTGGCCTAAAAATTAAATACAGGGCTGCCAAAATAGGAAAATGGCCAACCGTTGAATTATGAAAACCAATCTGAAAAAGCATGGATGGTGAAAAAGCTAATAATCCAGAAGCAAAAAAGCGCAGCAAATTATTGCTTGTCATTAAGCCAATAAGCTTCCATGCAATCCAAGCCTGTAATAAAAAACATAGGAGTATCCAGATTCCCCAGAATTGAAAAGGCTCACCTAAAAGAGGATTAAACACTTTAAAAATAGGTGCAAAAATTGGTAGGGAATTTGAAAAAATGATCGAGGAGCTAATATCTAGGCCAAAATTGGGATTCATGCCAATCGGGAAAGTCCACGGGCTATATCGGTAAAAAGCCCAGCCCAAATACTCTAGTGTCATATCAAAGTCAGCCAGTAACCAGCTAACATTTCGAGGATTGAGTATGCCAAACCCCACTACCAAGATGAAGAAGCCTAAACCCAAAAGCAAAGGTAATGCGATGCTGATATACGCTCTGCCCTTCTCTTTGGTGTTTACTCTGGAATTAATGGCCATGATTCACGTTAGCGAGTAAATTGGATCGACTGCAGTCCAATGCCCAGTAAACGCTCATCTGCGCCAAGGCCCATATCTTTTGGACTCACAGCATTAATTGAGCGAAATTCTAGATTAAAGATAGGATTTACCATGACTTGATCTGGTAATGTCACTTCAATTTGATTGCTGTCTATTTTCTTGAGAGTTACTTTACCCAACATACTGCCATTTCCCCAGACCTCAATTTCTTGTTGAGTATGCAAAGGAGCTAGAAATGCTCTAGTGTCAATTACCATTTTCCTTGGTTTAAAAGTCGAGAAATTAAAAATCAGTTTCGCTTGGGGCGCTATAGCCCAAGTTCCCCAATTTTCACCATACCCCCACCCCTCCAACATGAAATCGGCCCTACCTCGACCTTGACTTGAAAATACAATTTTCTCGCCCAAAGAGATTTCTGGAGCAAGCTGGTTTAACTCAGAAGCTTCACTTGCAGTTAATTTTTCCACTAAAGCTGACCCGTTCTCAAGTACTGGACACTTTGCACATACCTTCCAGCCAGGAGCTAAAACATTAAACCCATCGATGCGTGCCAATAAATCTGTCCTGGGATCAAAGCGAACCTGCCGAGGTGAATCTTTCCAATCTCTAAAAATATAAAGTGAATCTGCGTTAAGCGGTCCTTGATTGAGTTCTTTTCCAAGTTTTTCTATCGCCTTATTGGCTT
>CAJARE010000312.1 GCA_903944255.1 uncultured beta proteobacterium | reverse complement strand
TAGAGATCAGAAGCCTCAAATGGTCAGTTCTGAGGGTGGAGTGATTGCGCAGGAACTAGCATCAGGCCCGGTATATCGCGATGACATTTTGTATCAGGTGATGTTGTCTGCCATTATTGATGCGCAAGAGGAGTTGACAATTACTACTCCCTACTTTGGTCCGGATGATGGACTAATGCAAGCGCTAATGGCGACTGCTAGACGCGGAGTGAAGGTAACCTTAATTGTTCCCAAATTAAATGATTCAAAACTTGTTGCCTGGAGCAGTAGAAGTTATTACGAGGATCTCCTAAATTCAGGAGTACACATTGCTGAGTTCCATGGCGGTCTGCTGCACACCAAGAGCTTGCTGGTAGATCAAAAAGCAGCTATCTTTGGTTCGGTCAATTTTGATCAGCGTAGCCTACGTCTCAATTTTGAAATTAGTCTGATTGTGTATAACATCGATTTTTCTTCCAATTTTCAAATCTTGATCGACTCATACTTAGCACAGTCTGATTACATTGATCCTAAGGTCTGGTCAAAGCGACCACGTTGGCATCGCTATTTAGAAAATGCTGCCCATCTAACATCACCCTTGCTTTAAATCGCTCCACTTTCACGCATGCTGGCGATTTCAGATTCAGCCATGCCGAGCTCTTTTAAGATGGCATTGGTATGTTGCCCTACAGATGGAATGGGGTCCATCCGATATTCATAGCTGTCATTGAGGCCCGGTGGTAGAAGGGCCGCAATCTGACCATTTGGAGTGCCAACCTCCGTCCAACGCTTACGTGCCTTCAACTGCTCGTGTTTCCACAAGCCTTCCATATCATTCAGATGGGCGTTAGCAATCTGTGCTTGTTCTAATCGCGCAATGAGTTGCTCAGAGGTAAGCTTGCAAAAACAGGCGTTAATAATTTCCAGTAATTCAGCGCGTTTTTCATTGCGTTTGAAATTCTTATCAAAGCGCTCATCTTTAGCAAGCGCTGAATTTTCTAGAACGATCTCACAGAACTGCACCCACTCACGTTCGTTTTGAAGACCCAACATCACAGTTTTGCCGTCACCGGCCTTAAAAGGGCCGTATGGATAAATCGTGGCATGCGATGCGCCATTTCTGGGAGGTGGATTAGCGCCCTTATAGGCGTAGTACATCGGAAAGCTCATCCATTCACTCAAGGCCTCCAACATGGAGATATCAATCACCGTGCCTTTACCTGTTTTACCTCTTTGCAAGAGTGCAGCCAGGATATTGGTGTAGGCATACATACCTGCGGCAATATCGGCAATAGAATTGCCAGCTTTGCTGGGCGTTTCAGGCGTACCTGTAATCGACAGAAAGCCTGCCTCACTCTGAATCAATAGGTCATAGGCTTTTTTATCACGATAGGGACCATCATTTCCATAGCCGGAGATCGCACAGAGAATCAAACCAGGATTATCTTTTTGTAACGCCTCAGCTGTCAGTCCCATGCGTGCTGCTGCGCCGGGTGCTAAATTTTGAATAAAGACATCTGCAGTTTTTAATAAATTCTTTAATACTGCAATTGCTGATTCTTGTTTGAGATCAAGCGTCAAACTTTCTTTAGAGCGATTGACCCAAACAAAGTGGGAAGAGAGTCCATTTACTTGTGTGTCGTACCCCCTAGCAAAATCACCATCTCCAGGACGTTCGATTTTAATGATGCGTGCGCCCAAGTCAGCTAACTGACGGGTGCAGAATGGTGCTGCAATCACATGCTCTAGTGCGACGACAGTGATTCCATCTAAAGGGCGAATGCTCATATTGAGAATAGTTAAAAAGATCTAGGTAGACCAAGAATATGCTCGGCCACGTAAGAGTAGATCAAATTAGTCGAGATGGGGGCAACTTGATATAAGCGAGTTTCTCTAAATTTACGCTCTACATCGTATTCATTGGCAAAGCCAAATCCACCATGAGTTTGAAGACATACATTGGCAGCCTCCCAAGAGGCTTTTGCAGCTAGATACTTAGACATATTGGCTTCTGGCCCACAAGCTTGATGGTTATCAAATAGCTCACATGCCTTAAATCGCATGAGGTTTGCCGCTTCAGTTTCAATATAACTGTCTGCAATCGGAAATTGAATACCTTGATTTTTGCCAATCGGGCGATCAAAGACTACACGATCATTAGCATAGCGCCGAGCACGATCAATAAACCAATAGGCATCTCCAATACACTCTGCGGCAATCAGAACACGTTCTGCGTTTAAGCCGTCTAGGATGTATCTAAATCCTTGGCCCTCTTCTCCGATCAGGTTTTCTACAGGAATTTCTAAGTTATCAAAGAAGACTTCATTGGTCTCGTGATTTACCATGTTGGCAATCGGTCTAACCTCCATGCCTTTGCCAATTGCTTCTTTGAGATTGACGATAAAAATCGACATCCCTTCAGATTTGCGTTTTACCTCACTTAGAGGTGTAGTGCGCGCAAGCAAAATCATGAGGTCTGAATGTTGAATACGAGAAATCCAAACTTTTTGACCATTGACAATATATTTATCACCTTTTTTGACTGCGGTAGTTTTGAGTTTGGTGGTATCGGTGCCAGTAGTAGGCTCAGTAACAGCCATACTTTGCAAACGTAACTCTCCTGTAGCAATTTTTGGGAGATACATTTTTTTCTGCACATCGGACCCATGGCGAAGGAGGGTTCCCATGTTATACATTTGCCCATGACAAGAACCAGAGTTACCGCCAGAAAAATTGATTTCTTCCATAATGACTGAGGCTTCGGCTAGACCTAATCCTGAGCCACCATATTCTTCAGGAATCAGTGCGGCCAACCATCCCGCCTCTGTCATTGCGCTTACAAAGGCCTCAGGATAGCCACGCTCGTGATCAACCTTTTGCCAATACGCAGAGTCATAACGATTGCAAAGGTCGCGTAGGGCTTCGCGCATGTCTTGGAATTGGTCTTCCTTGGGGATGGGGTGATTCATGAGGATCTCAGTTAAGGAATGGATGGGTTATTTAGCGATTTAGCCAATAGTTTAAGCAAGATTTGAAAATCCGTGAAAATAGCCAAAAGAAGCGGAAAATATCTATCAGAAACCTTTAAGGACTTAGCTAGGCGATGGAACAAAACTACCACCAGATTCTCTCGGGAATTAAAGTCTTGGAATTAGGGCAGCTCATAGCTGGACCCTTTGCCTCTAAAACACTGGCTGATTTTGGTGCCGAAGTGATTAAAGTGGAGTCTCCAAAAGAAGGCGACCCTCTGCGCAAATGGCGCATGCTCCATAAAGGGACTTCAGTCTGGTGGCAAGCACAATCTCGCAATAAGCAATCTATCTGTTTAGATCTCCGTGTCAAAGAGGGTCAGGCGATTGCTCGTCAATTAGCCTTAGAAGCGGATGTGGTGATTGAAAATTTCAGACCAGGGACATTAGAAAAGTGGGGACTTGGCTGGGAAGAATTGCATCAGATCAATCCTAAAATGATCATGTTGCGCATTTCAGGTTATGGACAGGATGGGCCACGACGTGATGAGCCAGGGTTTGCTGCAATTGGTGAAGCAATGGCGGGTCTTCGTCATATCACCGGTCATCCCAATGAGGTGCCAGTTAGAGCTGGCGTTTCTCTTGGAGATACGATTGCTGGTTTGCATGGTGCTCTGGGAGTGTTGTTGGCTTTATATGAGCGCGATGCCCGAGGTGGTAATGGTCAAATGATTGATGTGGCCTTATATGAGGCAGTATTTAATCTCACAGAAAGTTTGTTACCTGAGTATTCTGCCTTTGGCGCTATTCGACAGCCAGCCGGTGGTGCGCTGCCTGGAATTGCTCCCTCGAACGCATACCGCTGTAAAGATGGTCAATATGTCTTAATCGCTGGTAATGGGGACTCTATCTATAAGCGCTTAATGACCTTGATAGGCAGAACAGATTTGGGGGAAGATCCTGATCTTGAGCGCAATGACGGACGAGCTAAACGCGCTGAAGAAATTGATGCTGCAATCAATGCATGGACTGGGACTTTATCGATAGATGAGGTCCTGAAAGCACTCATTGGTGCTCAAGTGCCATCTGGAAAAATCTATACAGCCAAGGATATTGCAGAAGACCCGCACTATCATGCCCGCGGCGTTATAGAAACGGTAGAAGGGGCAGATGGCCTTAAAGTTCAAGTGCCTGGGATTATTCCAAAGCTTTCACAAAATCCAGGCGCCATTCGCTATCGCGCTCCAACCTTAGGTGAGCACACTGAGAAAGTACTGCAAGCCGCCGGCCTTACAGAAGAACAAATTAGCCTTTTGAAGAAATCTGGAGTACTCGCTTAATGGAGGAAATATTCGGGCATTTTTTTGCCTGGTTTGGTTTGCCATCAGTAGGTTTACCTGCAGTATTTATCAGCGCTTTTATTTCTGCCACACTCGTTCCGATTGGATCAGAACCAATACTCTTTGGCTATGTTTCAATCAACCCCCATTTATATTGGATAGCAATCCTCATTGCCACAATTGGTAATACTGGCGGTGGTATGTTTGATTGGTGGCTTGGCTTGATCACTCGTAACAGTTTTGAGTCACTCAAAGGCCCCATTCATGGGCGTATGCAAGCTTGGCTAGAGGCTCGTGGCCCCAAAATGCTACTGCTTTCTTGGTTGCCAGGTTTAGGTGATCCACTCTGCTTTGCCGCTGGCTGGTTACGTTTAGCATGGGGACCTTGTTTGGTCTACATGTTTTTCGGTAAATTATTTCGCTATCTCACAATGACCTGGTTGTTGACCTTAGTACCTGAAAGTTTTTGGCATCAGCTGGGGCACTGGTTGCGCATCATTTAAACAGCGCAATACTTTTGCTGAATTTCTTCGTTATTAAGTAGATTTTGTGCAGTGTCATGAAACACAATTTCGCCCTGATCCAGAATATAAGCTCTGTCTGAAATTTTCAAAGCTTGCTGCACATTCTGCTCAACTAGGAGGATGGTTACGCCTTTACGTTTGAGATTAGCAAACAGCTCGAACATTTCATCTACTAAGACCGGCATGATGCCTTCAGAGGGTTCATCCAATAAGATGGCTTTGGGTTTGCCGATCATGGCTCGGGCAATAGCTAACATCTGTTGTTCGCCCCCTGACATAGAAGAGCCATCTTGATTGAGGCGCTCCTTGAGGCGGGGAAAGGTCTCCGCAATTTCATCGACCATGGCACTCATATCACCGCGATTCTTTTTGGCAATAATGCCTAGTTCGAGATTTTCTTTAACGGTAAGCCCCGGCACAATTCGGCGATCTTCTGGAACATAAGCTAAACCAAGATGAAAACGAGTATGGGCAGGCATATCTAAAAATGATGTGCCGTCAATGGATGCAGATCCTTGACGCTTTGAAAGTAAACCCATTAATGAGCGCAGGGTAGTGGTTTTACCAGCACCATTACGCCCCATTAAAGTCACAATCTCACCTTTTTTCACTTCAAGGGAGATGCCTTGAAGTACGTGACTACGGTCATACCAGGCATTTAAATTTTCAACACGTAACATAGATTACCTTCAGCTTAACCTTGACCCAGATACACACGACGTACCTCAGCATTATTTTGAATTTCTTCTGGTGTACCTTCAGCTAAGAATTCACCATGATGTAAGACAATAATGCGTTTACATAAACCCATAATAAGTTTCATTTTATGTTCCACCAAAATCACAGTACGCTCATTAGCAAGGGTGCGAATCAGATCCATCATGACCAGAGTTTCTTCTGGAGACATCCCGGCGGTAGGTTCATCCAATAAAAGCAAACTGGGATTGCAGGCTAATGCCATTGCAATTTCTAAGGCTCTTTGTTGACCATGCGCTAAATCACCGGTTTTTTTATTACGCAGGTGTTGAAGATTTACGCGATGAAGCAGTTCATCTGCTAATTCGATCGGCCCAAGGTAGCTTTGAGCGCTGCGTAAGAAGTTATAGCGCGCTGTTTGCATTTGTGCAGCAACACGGACATTTTCATGAACACTGAGCTGCTTAAATACATTCGTAATCTGAAAACTTTTCGAGATACCTATGCGTGCAAACTCATGCTGCTGCATTCCCGTAATATCTTTACCGTTAAAAAGAATTTGACCACTTGTGGGAGGGAAGGCGCCACTCAGAGCGTTAAAGAAGGTACTTTTACCTGCACCATTGGGTCC
>CAJARE010000311.1 GCA_903944255.1 uncultured beta proteobacterium | reverse complement strand
GTTTTTAGTACCGGGGGAATTGGGGCAACACCAGATGACCATACGCGTCAATGCGCAGCACTTGCATTAGGAACCAAAACACAATTACATCCAACTGCAAGAGAGTTAATTGCAGGTCGTATTCAATCAACGGCAGAAGGCGATCCGATTAAGGCCGATATCAACACGCCTGAGAATCAGCATCGTTTTAAGATGGGTGAATTTCCGATTGGAAGCGAAATTATTCCTAATCCATACAACCAAATTCCGGGTTTTCGGATTCAAGAGCATCACTTTGTGCCAGGCTTTCCGGTAATGGCCGCTCCGATGATGGCATGGAGCCTAGATACTTATTACAAAGACCTTTTTCATCAGGAGAACTGGTCTGAACAAAGCTTCATTGTCCCCAAGGGAATTGAATCGACTCTAACCCCTTTAATGGAGCGAATAGAGGCCAACTTTCCAGGAGTAAAGGTGTTTAGTCTGCCTTCAGTGGGCGATGCCTCAAAGGGCGGGGTTTATGCTGAGCGCCATATTGAATTGGGTATTAAAGGTAATGCGAATTTACTGGAAAGCGCCTGGTCTGCTTTGCGTACTGGTACCCAAGAGTTGGGCTATGAAATACACGATATTGGCTAGTTCATATTTGCACTTTTTTGGTGCAAATAGATGCTTTATTCGCTATATCACAGGTATTTGAGCACTTAAACAGTGCAATAATGGCTGTTCTCACTTGTTTACTTCAGTAAATTACATACATCCATTAGGCATGTTTGGTGCCTGGAATGAACAAGGGTGTATGCCTTAAGTTTGAATTCCGAATTTAGTTAATAGAGGAGATTTGCATGACGAAGACCGTCGCTGATGTGATGAAGTTAGTAAAAGAGAAGGAATGTACTTTCGTAGACTTCCGCTTTGTGGATACAAAGGGTAAAGAACAACACACTACAGTACCTATTTCCGCCTTTGACGAAGACAAGTTTGAGAGCGGTCATGCATTTGACGGTTCCTCTATTGCTGGCTGGAAGGGAATTGAAGCATCCGATATGTTGCTTAAACCAGATCCAACAGCTGCATACATTGATCCATTTTATGAAGAGCCAACATTAGTGTTGACTTGTGATGTGATCGAGCCTGCTGACGGCAAAGGTTATGACCGTGATCCACGCTCTATTGGAAAACGTGCAGAGGCATATTTGAAGAGCACTGGTTTGGGTGACGCTGCTTACTTTGGTCCAGAGCCAGAGTTCTTCATTTTTGATGGCGTTCGCTGGGGTGCTGACATGCAGGGTTGCTTCGTGAAGATAGATTCTGAAGAAGCGCCATGGTCTTCATCAAAAGTAATCGAAGGTGGTAACACTGGTCACCGTCCAGGTAAGAAGGGCGGTTATTTCCCAGTCGCTCCAGTAGATACATTCCAAGATATGCGTTCTGAAATGTGTTTGATCCTTGAATCATTGGGTATCCCAGTTGAAGTCCATCATCATGAAGTTGCTGGTCAAGGTCAGAACGAGTTAGGCACCAAGTTCAGCACATTAGTACAGCGTGCTGACTGGACTATTTGGCAGAAATACGTTGTACAAAACGTTGCACATGCTTATGGCAAGACTGCAACCTTTATGCCTAAGCCAGTTGTAGGTGATAACGGATCTGGTATGCACGTTCATCAATCTGTTTGGAAAAATGGTGAGAACTTATTTGCCGGCAATGGTTATGCTGGTTTGTCAGAGTTCGCTCTGTTCTACATTGGCGGCATTATTAAGCATGCCAAAGCGTTGAATGCGATCACCAATCCAGGCACAAACTCATACAAGCGTTTGGTCCCAGGTTTTGAGGCTCCAGTGAAGTTGGCTTATTCAGCACGTAACCGCTCTGCTTCGATTCGTATTCCACACGTTTCTAGTCCTAAGGGTCGTCGGATTGAGACTCGTTTCCCAGATCCATTGGCCAACCCATATTTGGCATTCTCGGCACTCTTGATGGCTGGTTTGGATGGCGTGCAGAACAAGATTCATCCAGGCGAAGCTGCTGATAAGAACTTGTATGACTTGCCACCTGAAGAGGATGCAAAGATCCCAACAGTTTGCGCAAGCCTAGAAGAAGCATTGGCTGCCTTGGAGAAGGATCATGAATTCTTGACTCGCGGTGGTGTATTTACAGAGTCTATGCTTGATGCCTATATCAATTTGAAGATGGAAGATGTCACACGTTTCCGTATGACAACCCATCCAATCGAATTTGATATGTACTACTCCCTGTAAGCGAAGGAGAGAACTTGAGCGCAGGTCTGTTGCGCAATTCGTTCAAGGGAGCAGCTTCGGCTGCTCCTTTTTTTCCGACATTGCTTGATCAGATGCCAAATGCCATTGTGGTATTTGAGGCAGAGGGCTATCAATTGGTTTATGTGAATCCAGCTGCAGAGGCTGCCTTGGATCTCTCACGTAAATCACTTGAGGGTCAATCCCTGCATGATTTATTTGGTGATAATAATGCTTTAAATTCTATGGTTGAGGAGGTTAGGCTTGGCCATGCTGCAGCCCAACGTCAAGAAATGGTGCTGCATTCATTACCCGGCAGTATTCATCAGGACTCTATATCGGCACATGTGGTGATAGCCCCATTAGAGGATCCTTCGCTTCTCATGATGGAATGGTTTCCGATTGATCAGCAGTTAAGAAGTGAGCGCGATGAGCGTGTTACGCAGCAAGTAGAGGCGAACAAACAGTTAATGCGTAATTTAGCGCATGAAATTAAAAATCCCTTAGGCGGAATTCGTGGGGCTGCACAATTATTAGAGTTTGAGTTGCCTGAGAAAGGTTTGCGTGAATACACGCAAGTCATTATTAAAGAGTCTGATCGTTTACAGACTTTGGTAGATCGTTTACTGGCCCCACATCGTAAAGCTCATGTGATGGAGTCTTTTAATCTGCATGAAGCTTTGGAGCGTGTGCGTAGTTTGGTGTTGGCTGAATTCCCTAAGGGTCTGCGAATTATTCGGAACTATGATACTAGCCTGCCAGATATTTTGGGTGATCGCGAGCAACTCATTCAGGCGGTACTCAATATTGTGCATAACGCTGCACAAGCGCTTTCTGAAGAGATTCGCTTGGGTGCTGCACAAATCGAACTCAAAACCCGTATCGCAAGATCGGTCACGATATCAAAACAGCGTTACAAACTCGCTTTGGATCTTCACGTGATTGATAACGGCCCTGGTATCCCAGAGGATATTAGCGAACGCATTTTCTTTCCATTGGTTTCTGGTAGAGAAGGTGGTAGTGGCCTGGGTCTGACCTTAGCGCAAACCTTTGTTCAGCAGCACCAGGGATTTATCGCATGCGATAGCCGCCCTGGACGTACCGATTTTCATATTCAAATTCCATACCGTAGGCAGGAGAAAAACTGATGAAACCAATCTGGATCGTTGACGATGATCAATCTATTCGTTGGGTATTAGAAAAAGCACTAGCGCGTGAGAATATTCCGCATAAAAGCTTTTCTAATCCAAACGATGTATTGAATGCGCTGGATAAAGAGACCCCGCAAGTGTTGATTTCGGATATCCGGATGCCACGTGGAAATGGTTTAGATCTATTGCAGCATGTTAAAGCCAGTCATCCAAACTTACCCGTGATCATCATGACGGCATACTCTGACTTGGATTCAGCAGTTTCCTCTTTTCAGGGTGGTGCGTTTGAGTATCTAACAAAACCCTTTGATGTAGATAAAGCAGTTGAACTCATTCATCGGGCAGTAGAGCAAGGAATTCGTAATGAATCTGGCGCTAAGGAGCCAGCAGGCTGGCGCCAAGAGGCTAGCGAGATTATTGGTCAGGCGCCAGCAATGCAGGAAATTTTTCGTGCTATTGGGCGCTTAGCGCAATCACACGCGACAGTTCTGATTACAGGCGAATCAGGCACTGGTAAAGAATTGGTTGCCCATGCTTTGCATAAACATAGTCCGCGTGCTAAAGGACCCTTTGTCTCTTTGAGCACCTCTGCGGTTCCAAAAGATTTATTAGAGTCTGAGCTTTTTGGCCATGAGCGGGGCGCCTTTCCGGGGGCGCTCACATTACGTCGTGGCCGTTTTGAGCAAGCTGATGGTGGTACTTTATTTTTAGGCGAGGTTGCAGATCTCCCTTTTGATTTACAAACGAGATTATTGCGTGTCTTAACGGATGGGCATTTTTATCGCATTGGTGGTCAAGATCCTATCAAAGCAAATGTCCGTATCATCGCAACTACTCATCAAAATCTAGAAGCACGTGTTGCTTCGGGCGCATTCCGTGAAGATTTATTACATCGTTTAAATGTGATTCGTTTGCGGATGCCTTCTTTGCGCGAACGCAGTGAAGATATTCCTGCCTTAGCTAGGCACTTCATGCTCATTTGCGCTAAGTCTCTTGCTGTAGATCCCAAGAAACTCTCAGATGAGGTTTTAAAAGAAATTAGCGCAATGCCATTTCCGGGTAATGTGCGTCAATTAGAGAACTTATGTCACTGGCTAACGGTAATGTCACCTGCCAATGTGATTGGATTAGGTGATTTACCTGCTGATATTGTTGCCGAGGCAAGTGCGCCAACTCTCATTTTGCATGGAGAATCTTCTCCTGAAAATCTCGCAGGAGCTAAAGCTGTGAGTAGTGATTGGGAGAGTGGTCTTGGACGTTTAGCAGTCAAAATGCTGCAAGATGGTAATCAAGAGGTGTACGACGCGCTTAGTGCTCGTTTTGAAAAAGTCGTGTTACAGGCTGCACTTGAAGTGACGCGCGGACGCCGTGTAGAGGCAGCTCAACGATTAGGCATTGGTCGCAATACCATTACCCGTAAGCTGCAGGAGCTAGGGATAGATGACTGATTCAATTCGAATTGCCGCATGGAATGTGAACTCTTTAAAAGTTCGCCTTCCACACGTACTTCGTTGGCTGCAAGATCAAGAACAAAAGAAACAACCAATTGATGCTCTGTGCTTACAAGAGCTTAAGCTGATAGATGATAAGTATCCCCATCAAGAGTTGGAATCTGCTGGCTACCTTAGTCTGGCCGCTGGACAAAAGACTTATAACGGCGTTGCTATTATTGTTCGTAAAGCTGCGTTAGCTCCAATTGCATCAGATGCGACAACCACCTTTCTAAATCCCATTAGAAATATTCCAGGTAACAATGATGAGCAGCAGCGCATCTTGGCTGCAACAATTCCTTTTGCAGGAATACAACCTATCAGGCTCATTTCAGCATACTTCCCAAATGGACAGTCCCCAGATAGCGATAAGTTCGTTTACAAGCTAGATTGGTTAAAAAAACTACAAACTTGGTTAACAGAAGAGCTAGAGCAAAACAAACGCCTAGCACTTTTGGGCGACTTCAATATTGCACCAGCCGATGCAGACGTGCATGATCCTAAGGCATGGGAAGGTCAGAACCTTGTTTCTCCAGCAGAAAGAAGCGCATTCCAGGAATTGCTGGGGCTTGGGCTTCATGATTCCTTTAGGATGTTTGAACAAGCCCCGAAAATATACAGCTGGTGGGATTACCGTATGATGGCCTTTAGAAGAAATGCAGGCTTGCGCATTGATCACATTTTACTGAGCGAAGCATTGAAGATAAAATGCCAAGCTAGTATTGTGGATAAAGAACCAAGAAGCTGGGAGCAGCCGTCAGATCATGCCCCTGTGATTGCCACGATTAATAAGTAATCTACAAATATATTAAAGAGGGAGTTCATCATGAAACTAATTAAGCTATTTTTTACAACTGCGTTACTGAGTACCGTTATGAATACCTATGCGTTAACGCATGTTGATGGACCGGTTGCTTATGAAGATATTGAGGCGACACCTATCGTGATTGCAGGCGCACCAAAGACTACCTTAGGTCAAGACTTTAAATATCCTGCAGGAAAGCCCCTCATTAAGGCTTTCAATATCGAGATTCCAGTAGGTAAGCAAACTAGCCTTCATAAACATCTCATTCCCTTATTTGTTTATGTAGTCTCCGGTGATCTAGAGGTCGATTACGGAAGTAAAGGTAAAAAAACTTATAAAGCAGGCGCATCTTTCGTAGAGGCGATTGATTGGTGTCATTTTGGTAAGGTAGCGGGTAAGGTGCCAGTCAAAATCATCGGTGTGTATTTGGGTGAACAAGTGCCAGACCAAATTAAGCCTGATGACTGCGCCAAACCAAATTAAATATTACGGTCTGATAACGGACACTTGTTATAGCTATTTTTAGAAGATATCAGCGTTGATGCTCAAAATATCATCTAGCGCATGAAATCCCTTTTTGACTTAAGATTACTGATTATTAATAGATATTTTTGAGGGAATTAATATGTTTGCTAAAACATTACTCAGCGTTCTTGCCCTTGGCATAGTGATAGTAGGATTGCTGCAAATTTTCAACGGCGGTGGCTATCTCGTCTTTGCCATTGGCATGGTGCTTTATTTTTTGGCATCTGTTGCAAGTTCTTTTTGCAAAAAAATAGACAATTAATTTTTTATAACTTGTGCTTACTAAGACAAACCACCATGTCTTAGTAATGCATCGATACTGGGCTCGCGTCCACGAAAAGCCTTGAACGATTCGGCGGCAGGGCGACTACCACCTACCTCTAGAATTTCCTCTCGGTAACGTATTCCCGTTTCAAGATCTAGCACGCTACCAGTCAGCTTCGCCGCTTCTTCAAAAGCAGCATAAGCATCAGCAGATAAGACCTCGGCCCATTTATAACTGTAGTAGCCAGCAGCATATCCACCAGCAAAGATGTGACTAAAGGAATTAATCCACCTTGAGATCTCTGGCTGAGGAATGATGCTGTACTCGGCAGCAATTTTTCTAGAAACATCGAGGACAGCATGACCTGATGCGTGAATGGCATCAAAACTTGAATGCAGTCGCCAATCTGTTAAGGACATCACAATTTGACGCAGGGTAGCTAAGCCATTCTGGAAATTCTTAGCAGCGAGCATTTTTTCAAAGAGTTCTCGTGGCAAAGGTTTTTCTGTTCCCACATGCGCTGTCATTTTCTCCAGAACTTCCCATTCCCAGCAGAAGTTTTCCATAAATTGACTCGGCAGCTCTACTGCATCCCACTCCATGCCATTAATGCCAGAACCCCCTAGTGCACCAACCTGAGTCAGTAGGTGATGAAGGCCATGACCACTTTCATGAAAGAGGGTAATAACATCATCGTGGGTAATCGTTGGTTGGCGTAAGATGCCATCCACTTTGATAGGTGGGGCAAAGTT
>CAJARE010000310.1 GCA_903944255.1 uncultured beta proteobacterium | reverse complement strand
TGGTCTAAGAGTAGGACTGTGAAACGGCTTCGATGAGAATGAGGTATGTACTAGTATCGCAATTGCTAGTCATCCTCAGTCTTGGTTCTGTAAATGCACAAACTACGGGAGGGGATGTACTCATTGAATCCCTGACTGCATCACCAGGTGATCCAGTCAGAGGGCGAGCAATCGTTGCAAGCCGTCAAACAGGACTTTGCTTATTGTGTCATAGCGGCCCTTTTCCTGAAGAACGTTTTCAAGGTAATTTAGCACCCGATTTAACCATTAGCGCAGGACGACTAAGCATTCCCCAGTTAAGGGCGCGCATCATCGATGCTAGTCGATTTAATTCTGGTACGATCATGCCAACCTATTACAAAGCGCAGAATCTTCAACGTGTAGCACCCAAGTTTATTGGCCAATCCATATTGAATGAGCAAGAGATTGAAGATGTGGTGGCTTTCTTAGCGAGTCTAAATAAGCAGAGCATGTAATGAGAATGAAATTCAATATTCCTTTCACGATCAAAAGGCGTCAGTGGTTAAGACGCATCCAAGACCTTGGATTCATTGCAGTTGGCGTGTGGTTTAGCCCCGGCACAGTATTAGCAAAGCCTGAAGATGCACATGCGGCAATTAAAGCGATTACTGGTGGAGCAGCAATCAAGGAGGGTCGAGTGAAATTAATCATCCCACCATTAGTTGAAAATGGCAATTTAGTCGTCTTAAAGGTTAGCGTTGAAAGCCCGATGACGGTTAATAATTACGTCAAGGCTATTCATATAGTGGCCGAAGGTAATCCTGTACCTAATATTTTTACTGCATACCTGACATCACGCTCTGGTAAGGCTAGCCTTACTACTCGCGTGCGTCTTGCTGATAGTCAGTTGGTTTGGGCTATAGCCCAAATGAATGATGGTAGTTTTTGGCAGGGTTCAGCTGAAACCTTAGTCACCCTTTCTGCATGTACGGAGATGGTATGAGTAAAACATCACGTACTTCTATTACGGTGCCTGCCCAAGCGAAGAAGGGCTCCATCATTGAGATTCGAGCAATTGCACAACATGATATGGAGTCTGGTTTTCGATATACCGAGAGTGGAAAACTCATACCCCGCGATATCATCCGTGTATTTACTTGCACCTATAACAATGTAGAAGTGTTCAAGGCAGATTTCTATGCAGGCATTGGCGCTAATCCATTAATCATCTTCACGACGCTTGCAGTAGAAAGTGGTGAACTAGAGTTTAAGTGGGTAGGCGATGATGGTTATGAGGCAGTGAATCGGGCGCGAATTACGGTTTCGTGAAACAGCCACTAGCCCTTTGCCTCTTGGGCGCCTTTTGCGCTCTGCTATCTACCTCACCAGCAGTATTTGCAGCAACAGACACCCATTCAAAAAAGCAACAATCAAGCTATGAACTCATGTCGGCCGAGAATAAGGCTATGCAAGATGACCCCACTTTAAATCCTGCATTATTTTGGGTAGGAGACGGTGAAAGCATATGGAATACACAGTTGGGCACAAAGAACAAGAGTTGTCAAAGCTGTCATGGTGATGTCAAAAAGTCGATGCGAGGTGTTGCGACTAAATTTCCCAAAATAATCAATGGGAAATTACAAACCCTTGAAGGTCAAATCAATCAATGTAGAGAAAATCGACAAGGTGCAGTAAAGCTTACCTATGAAAGTAAAGATCTTTTAGCTTTGACTGCCTTAATTGCTATCCAGTCAAAAGGCATGCCGATTGCAGTAAAAGAAACACCAGCCAATCAAGAGTCTTTACAAAAAGGGCGTGATTGGTTTAATCAAAGAATGGGGCAACTCAATTTATCTTGCGCTCAATGCCACGAGGACAGAGCAGGGCTTAAGTTGGGGGGAAGTTTGATTCCCCAGGGCCACCCGAATGCTTATCCTATTTATCGCCTAGAATGGCAAACCTTGGGATCTTTGCAGCGGCGTTTACGTAACTGCATGAGTGGAGTACGAGCTCAGCAATTTGAGTATGGATCTACAGAGATGGCACAGCTTGAATTATTTTTAATGTGGCGTGCACGGGGTATGCCGCTGGAATCTCCTGGGGTAAGACCCTAATTAGTGACCTGATATCAGTTAGCCAGACAAGATTTCTCAACATTCTGATCGCTACTTTGGATTCAGTGGCGCAAGATCTGCTGGACCCCAATACAGTTCGCTTTTATCGATAATGCCTGGCATAGCTATATCTACACAAATTGCTTTCCCGCCGACTAGATTAAACAAACTACAGTCCTTCTTAGTTGCGGCAGAAGTGGCATGTTCTAGCGGAGATTTGCCAGTAGTCACAGTAGAAGCCACACTTGCAGCTGTAGCAGGATTAGCAACAGCCGCTGTGGTGGCTGTAGTACCAGCTGTGCTGGCAGATGCAGTTCCCATAGTGCCTAAAGCTGCTAAGGGTGCAGCACAGGCATTGATTAGTAAGGTAAAAATGAGTAGCGCCCCCAATTGGAGGGCGGATAGTGAAGAATGATTAAATTTACTTACTACGACACGCAACATTAAATACTCCTGCAGCCCATGAACCATTTTCAACAGGCTCAAATGCGCTATCAGGTGTTTTTACAGACTCAAAGATATAAGGTTTTTTAACGACAGTAGGTGGAACTTTAAGATCTTTGCCATCCCTGCTTGGATACATTTTGACTTCTAATGGGCGATATTGAACAGTGCTGCAGTCATATTCATTTAATCCCACAATCGAGTTTACAAATTCACCGGTTTTTGGATCCTTGCCGGTTTTCTTGAAGCTCAGCATGGACATGATTTGAGCTTTATCGCCTTCAAGCTTTAAGGTGGTAACGTCTACGAGGACAACGGTATGCTCATTTTGACCAATTTCTTGCCAGGCCGCTAAAGCATTCCCTGTAAAAGAAAGAGAGAGTGCGGCGATAGAGAGGTGGGCGATACTTTTCTTCATGGATCTGATTTCCTATTGGGGGTATTCTTTATCTCTATATTTTAAACGTCCTACACTGATATTGCCTTATTTAGCGTTGAGCTCAAGCTGCCGAGTAATATTTTCCGGTTTCATTTTTAGCGGTAAATACTCATTTTTTGCCCAAAGAGGGTTCATATTGCGATACATGGAGCTTTGTACCCAGCCAGATTGCCCAGTTTGATAAATAAATACCGACTTCTCTAAATCAGATAAGTCATAAATGGCACGCAGACTCGCAGCTTGCAAAGTCTCATAAGGATTATTTGATCTTAATAACTGTAATCGCCCCACATTAATCGAAAAGCTATCTCCAGCAAATGGAGTCTTGAGATTAAATTGCGAGCCTAAAAAAGGCACCTTAGATAAGGGGCGATGTTCAGAAATTGCGGTATGGGCTTTACCCCATGACCATTTACTTGGATCTTTACCGTATTCACTACTCAAGTAGTCAAGTGCTTTATCAAATGCATTATTAGAGGATTCTTGACATGTTTCGACTGCAGCTGATTTTGGATCATCGCACCAAGGACTATTTGGATTTTGTAATTGAGTGATGAGTGGGAGTCTGAAATGACGGGCACCATAATTTTCAGTGAATAAATAACTCAATCTAGAAAAGAGATTACGTGTGAGTTGATCAGCCCAGGCATTAAAAATTAAAGCGGCCGTGCTATCAACTTTCATATCACCATTAAAATTTTTGCTGATTTCTAAAGCTTGTATGCCCAAGGGGTGGCTAGGTTTACTTGATTTAAATAATTCCAATAAAGGAGTTGCACCTAATGAAAGCGTATCTGCTTGCATGGTTTTCATTGACTCTAGATTATGACTACTCTTTGATTTAATCAGATCAACTATACGGTCATAGCGGGTAGGCAAATCCCAGTCACCTGTCAGTGGATTAGGATTATTACTGGCAATGATCTTTTGATTGGCCGATGCCAGCCAACCCTGTTCAGGATTGGAGCTAGAGGGTAATTGATCAAACGGTATGTAAGAGGTCCAGTCATACTGTCGCTCCCACCCAATTGCAGGCGCTACGCCATAAAGCCCCTGATTTAAAGTTCTTTTTGGAGCTACGCCTGCAGTTTGATAAGAAATATTTCCATCGGTATCAGCCATGATGACGTTTTGCATCGGCGCATAATTTTTTGGCAAGGATTTTTTGAAAGCATCTAGTGTGCTTGCTTGATTTAAATCTAAGAGGCCAGCGACAGATTGATTCTCGGTATCTAGAGCGGTCCAGCGAAGAGCTAAGGCAAAGTGATTTGTATCGATTGTACGTTTGGCACGCGCATAGGAATCAGAGATAACAGGGCCATGCCTGGTTTCTTTGACAAGAAAAGTAAGAGAGGGCGCGCCTTTGATATCAATGATTTCTTGTCGAACCTTGAAAGCTAAGGGCCCATCTGGGCCGCGATACATCCCTAGATTGTTGGGATCAATTTGTTCTATATACAGGTCTTGAACATCCGGTCCAGTATTCGTGAAACTCCAAGCGTATTGTTCGGTTCTGCCTAAAACAATTCCAGGAATACCAGGAAGCGTTGCGCCAATGACATTCATGCCAGGGGCATCAATGCGTGCGAAGTACCAAATGGCAGGCGCAGAAAGACCGAGATGAGGATCATTTGCTAGCAGTGGTTTTCCACTAGCAGTCAGTTTGCCGCCAAGAGCCCAATTATTCGAGCCTAGGCCATCCTTGCCGCCTGGTAATTCGTGCATTGCCAGTTCGGTTTCAGGCAAATCTTTGGACTTACCCTCGGCCGGACCAGTTTTAGGATTGAAGACCTTTAAATCTCGATACATTTTTGCAAAATCAAGATTGGTCAGTATTTCGTTTTGATTATGAAGTGGGATCACCTCCCAAACTTGCTTGGTGCTTAAAAATTGTGAGAGCTCTAGACGTTGCAATTCCTTTTGCCAATTTCCGCCTAGATCGTAGGCCATCATGAGCATCCAAGCAACGCTATCAGTTGGCGACCAGTGCCCTGGCTTTGAGCCACTTAAAAAATATTCAATGGGAAGAGCCCATCCTAGCTGTGCATTGCCAGCATTCACACCATCTGCATACGATTGCAGTAAATGCTTTGCAGCAGCGGGGTAGCGATCATATTGACGTTCAGCAGCACGCTTGATACCTAAGGTGCGAATGAAGCGATCAATTGCTACCGTATCTTTCCCCAAAATCTCTGAGAGACGCCCACTACCAATGCGCCGGTTCATTTCTAATTGCCATGAACGTTCAGAAGCATGTAGATAACCCAAGGCAAAGAGCGCATCAGCTGGGCTATTAGCTTTGATATGGGGAATAGCGCTCTGATCAAAAGTAATCGTTACCGAATCCCCTAGATTCTTGATCTGGCGCTTACCGGAAATTGCTGTTTGGGCAGAAAAGTAATATGAAATGACAAGCAGCATAGTGGCCAGTAAAACGGCAGCAGTAAGCCACAAAAGAAGCCTTAAAGGCTTTGCCAGCCTACTTGTTTTGCCTTGAGATTTCATATGCTTAGTTTAGTGGTTTTAAGCTTGGCTGGGCTTGATGAGGCTGGATGCGCTTGCATGCTAAAATTCGGTTTGTCTTGATTTATATAGCGCGGCAGTTCCTGCTAGTGCGAGCCCGAGTGGTGAAATCGGTAGACACAGCAGATTTAAAATCTGCCGACTCAAAAAAGTCGTGCCGGTTCGATTCCGGCCTCGGGCACCAATCGAATACTAGTATTTAGCGCAAAGATGAAGAGCCTTCTGGCCTGTTGACTTCAAAAATATCATGACTGCGTAAGTAAAACGACTTGCCATGCATTCTAGCGACTAAGCCTAACTTTTCTACTAAGACATAACCGTTTTTCGCATCATAAAATTGATCATCAATATGGTAGTGAATCACATTGCCAATCACAATATTTCTGTCGTGACCAATATCCAGAATTTCGACAATACGGCATTCCATGTTGATAGGGGACTCTGCAATTCTTGGCGGCTTGACCTGAATTGAGGGCGCAGCAGATAGACCTGAATACTGCAATTCATCCTCTCCTGCTGGAAGAGGGCTCGAGCATAAGCTCATTTTTTCAACAATCTCCTCTGACACCATGTTGATGACAAACTCTTTGGTGAGTTGCATATTGCGCACAGTATCTTTGGGGACACCTGGACTTTTAGAGTCAATCCCTAAAACCACAATGGCAGGTGTGCTTGCCATGATATTAAAAAAACTAAATGGTGCAGCATTGACTCTTCCTTCATCGTCTTGAGTGGTTACTAAGGCAATCGGTCGAGGCAGAATGCTACTCATCAGTAGCTTGTAGCGATCTTTTTTATCAGCGGCG
>CAJARE010000309.1 GCA_903944255.1 uncultured beta proteobacterium | reverse complement strand
TTCAAGCAAAATGTCTATCGGAGATTGACGCTGATTTGTGATATCAAATTCAGCAATTGAAGAGCGGTTTATCTGTTTGCGAATTGATTTCCCTAGATCAAAACGCTCCTGAGGGCTAGGATTTTTTTGGAGAAACGATTCATATAGTTTGCTAGACATGCTTTTGATGATGCCACAAGTTAGTTTAGGGCTAGCCTAGATATTGCTCAGGGCTTATTCCGGGGGTCTAGCCATAGCAAGCAGGAATCCTCCTGTGCCAAAAAGGTTGTGACTATTTCCAAGGTTAGTATCTCGGTAGACTAAGCGAAAGTCTTCAGAGCCCGCATAAAGATTCTCCGTAAGAAGTGATTCGTCATCGGTAAAAAATGACTTTTGGCTAGCAAGTCATTGTTTCCAACATCAATTATTAGCGGGTCGGGCCAGATTGACTTCGTCGAAACTTCTTCTTCAAACTTGCGATTAACTCAGCCAATCTTTCACGATAGTAGATCTATATCCAGTCGAAGGAAGTCACCGCGATAAGTCAGTTCGCCCAAATAAATAACAGTTCCATCTGGTGCGCAAAACACCCTTCGGATTTCAGCTACAGGGGCGCTTGCCGAGATATTTAATGCATTTGCAGCCTCTACACCTGCAGTGGATATAGTCAGGATTTGTCTTGCCGAGCCAATCTTTACTTCTTTGAGATCCATCAAAACAGGTATTACTAACTCAGTTCGGAATCGTTTTGGGGCAAGCCTAAATATGCTTTCATCAATATAAGCTGATATAACAGAAGTTAATTGTTTGTTATATGAATGAACTCGCCGAAGGAGGTGGTATTTCTGCGCAGCTATACCATCAGTGAGTTCAATTTTTGGCGTGGCAGGACCTTCTGTAATTGGTATTAAACGAGGTGTAAGGTCTCTGTAAAGATCAGCAAGTGCTTCAAGTGAGCTGGCAACTTGCATTTGCGGAAGAGCTAGTGGTTTTGCCTTTACAAAAGTTCCGCGGCCTTGTTGAGGTTGTAGTAGCCCTTCATCTTTCAATAGTTGTACAGCCTGGCGTATGGTGATTAAAGCAACCCCAAATTCTTCAGAGAGAATTGGCAGTGAAGGGATTTGCATTCCTATTGGCCAAATTCCTTTAACAATGCGCTCTCTCATTGCATCAGTTACTTGAGCATATAGAGGGCTAGTGCTGTATTGAAAGAAATGTCGCATTTATTCCCCAGTAGTAGCTATGCCATTGATTTATTTACATTTAATTATATATTGACAGGTCTGATTAAATATAGAATGATATGCAGAGCTATATAAAACTCCAACCTGCACCGAAAGGGGACAAAAGTGCGTTTATTAATCAGAAATATTGCTTTACTGATGTTTTCAATTTGGGTATCTGGCTATGCCCACGCTCAGGAATATCCAAATAAGCCGATTCAATTAGTAGTTCCATATCCACCCGGAGGTGTTGTTGATATTACCGGGCGCTTGCTGGCTGATCAATTAAGCCGTGAGCTAGGAAAGCAAGTGATCGTGATTAATAAACCCGGAGCTGGTGGAACAATTGGCGCTGAGTTTGTTGCTCGCTCACCTGCTGATGGTTATACGATCATTTTAGGTGGTGCAGCAACCCATGCTTTTGCACCATCTATGTATAAGCAGTTACGCTACGATCCCATTAAAGATTTTGTACCAATTACCCAGTTTACAGAGGGCCCTTTAGCTCTGACAGTAAATGCAAACTCGGGCATAAGCTCGGTTGATGAATTTTTTAAAGTAATCAGAAGTAAAGGTGATAGCGTTAATTATTCCTCCAATGGCATTGGAACTTTTCCACACCTTTCGGTCGAATTACTAAAGCAAAAAACAGGAGCCAAAGCAATGCATATCCCTTACCCTGGAGGGGGGCAGGCTGTCGTTGCCGTTATTTCTAATGAGGTCCTATTTTCACAAAATCATCTCCCAGTAGTCCTTCCGCAGGCGCAAGCCGGACGTGTTCGAATTTTAGCTACCACTGGGTCATCTCGCTCTTCAGTTCTTCCTGATATACCTACGTTAAAAGAGGCTGGCTATGACGTTATTGCATCAGCTTGGTTCGGATTATTTGCGCCTGCAGGAACCCCACAGCCGATCATTCAGAAGCTATATGAGGCAACTGCAGCAGCAGCAAAATCCCCAGCATTACGAGAAAAAATCGCCCTGCAAGGAGATGATATTTCAGTTGCTGGACCAGCTAAATTTCTTGCATTTCAAAAAAGTGAATTGGATAAATGGAAGTCTGTAATTACTGCTGCGGAGATTAAGCCAGAATGAAAAAAGATATGACACGACCAAATATAATTTTGATCATGACCGATCAGCAAAGGGCTGACACCATAGGTGCATTAGGCGCGCCATGGATGAAAACACCGAATCTTGATCGTTTAGCTATTGAGGGTGCCGCTTATAGTGAGTGTTTTGTGACATCCCCTGTTTGTGTTGGTGCTAGGGCTAGTCTATTTACTGGTAAGTATCCGCATGGCTGTCAGGTTTTCAGTAACTTTCAAGCATGGGAGCCCACATGGGTAAGCACCCTGGCGAATCAGGGATACCATTGTGTCAACATCGGCAAGATGCATATCAATCCCTACGATGCACCAGGAGGCTTTCATCAGCGCCTCATTATGGAAAATAAGGATAGACCGCTATTTCTTGAGGAGCGAGATAGGGCGATTTACGATGAATGGGATAAAGCACTTCATAACCGAAAATTAACTAAGCCATCTCGTTATAACCGTTTTGCTGCTGACCCAGAAGGCTATAAAAAAGCGCTTGGTGCTTTCACTTGGGATCTTGATCCCGATATGCATCCAGATAATTTTATAGGCGATACCGCTTGCTGGTGGATAGATGATCGTAAAAATCAAGATCCATTATTTTTGCAAATTGGATTTCCGGGGCCGCATCCACCCTATGATCCATTGCCTGAGGCGCTTGCCGAATATGCGGATGTTGATATTCCCACTCCAGATGTCAGTGCAGAGGAAATAAAGGCGCAACCAGGTGCTCAGCAAAAGTTACGTGACAATATGATTGACTTTAATTTTGATTCTATTGCTTGGCGCCGTGATGCTACAAAAGAAGACTATCTTCGTTTAAGACGTCACTATGCTGCAAACGTCAGCATGATTGATCTGCAAGTAGGCCGTATCTTAAAGTCATTAGATGCGCGAGGTTATTTAGATAATGCACTTGTAATATTCACTTCAGATCATGCGGATGCGTTGGGAGATCATGGCCATATTCAAAAGTGGACGATGTATGACTCTGTTGTGCGGGTCCCATTGATCTTTTGGTCTAAAAACTTAGACATACAAAAGGGCATTCGTAAAGAACTTGTACAAATGTTTGATATTGCTCCAACGATATTAGAAACTGCAGGCCTACCAATCCCTGAAGACTTCGAGGCAAAGTCCCTATGGGGCTCCATATCTAAATTACCAAACTATCAGCCCCGCGATGCAGTATATGCAGAGCTAGCTCGGGATCATATTCAAAATGGAAGTGAATTCATTTTGATGCGGCGAGATTCAAAATGGAAGATAGTGTTATATCTCGATGATGAGTATGGTGAGCTTTATGATCTGAGCGCAGATCCCGGTGAAAAAAATAATCTCTGGAATAGTGAGGCACACCGTTCCGTACGAGATGAACTAAAAGTTCAGTGCCTAGGATGGTTGGCGCGCGGTTCATTAACTGCGAACCGTAAGAGTAGTCGTGCACCACAAAAAGCAATGAAAATTTAAATTTGGATTAATAATATGAACAATGAAGTGTGAGCGGTACTATGCTCACACTTCATTTTTGTTTCTTACCCTCAAGTATTGAATGTGTATTTTTAACTTTTAAAGGTATATAAAACATGTCATATCCCAATACCCGCTTGCTGATTAATGGAAGTTGGGTTGATGCAAAAGATAAAAAAACATTAGCTGTTGTTAATCCTGTAAATGGGGAGGAAATTGGCAGAGTTTCATATGCGGGTAAGTATGATTTAGATACTGCATTGCTCGCTGCCCAATCAGGATTTGAGGTATGGAGTAAATTCACAGCAATAGAGCGCAGCAAAATCATGCGCAAGGCTGCATCTCGATTGCGAGAGCAATCAGATCAGATTGCTCTTATTCTGACTCAAGAGCAAGGCAAACCTCTAGCAGAGGCGAAAGCTGAACTGATGGCTGCAGTGGATGTCATCGAATGGATGGCTGATGAATCAGTGCGCATCTATGGACGCATCATTCCAAGTCGAAATCTTCTTGCAAGTCAAATGGTCACTAAGGAGCCAGTAGGGCCTGTTGCAGCATTTACGCCCTGGAATTTTCCAGTTATTCAGGTTGTGCGGAAATTAAGTGCAGCTTTAGCAACTGGATGCTCAATCATTATTAAAGCTCCAGAGGAAACTCCCGCATCTCCAGCCGCTCTAGTACAAGCCTTTTTAGATGCAGGTATGCCTAATGGAGTTATTGGATTAGTTTATGGAGATCCCGCAGAGATATCAAATTACTTAATTGCACACCCAGTCATACGAAAAGTGTCGTTTACTGGATCAACTGCTGTTGGTAAACAGCTGGCCTCATTGGCAGGTAAGCATATGAAGCGTGTCACTATGGAATTGGGAGGGCACGCACCTGTCATTATTTGTGATGATGCTGATATAGATTTAGCAGTAAAGGCTATGGTTGGAGCTAAATATAGAAATGCTGGTCAGGTATGCATATCTCCTTCTAGGTTTTATGTGCAGAAATCTATTTCAGAGCGTTATATTGAAGCATTTACGAATGCCGTATCGGCTATTAGCGTCGGTGATGGATTGAATGATTCAACTAAGATGGGTCCTCTTGCAAACACCAGAAGATTAGAAGGTGTTCAGTCACTAGTTAAAGATGCTTTGACTAAGGGGGGCAATATCCTCACAGGAGGAAATCGGATTGGGTCAAAGGGTAATTTTTTTGAGCCTACGGTAATACACAATCTTTCTATCGAGGCCAGGCTGATGAATGAGGAGCCATTTGGTCCGGTCGCTGCTTTTCAAACTTTTGAAAAGTTAGATGATGTCATTCGAGAGGCAAACCGATTACCTTTTGGCCTATCTAGTTATGCATTTACAAGCACTCTAAAAAATACTCATCAACTCGCTCAAAATTTAAAAGTTGGCATGCTATGGGTTAATCAAGCAGCAGCAGCTTTTCCTGAAATTCCTTTTGGTGGGGTCAATGATTCTGGCTATGGGTCCGAGGGCGGGTTCGAGGCTCTAGAGGCTTATTTGACAACCAAGACCGTGTCGATTATGAATGTATAAAGTTTAGTAATACTAGTGGGTCGGGCAAGATTGGCTTCGTCGAAACTTCGTTTTCGAGCTCGCGATTAACGGATTAATAGAAGTCCTTCCTCTTCAAAACCCTATATAAATCAATGGTCTAAAGAGTAAAAAAATAACTGTGTGATTAATTACGTAATTATTTTTGGTACAAAGCTGGATTTTGTAACTAGGATTTATATTTACCTAGATGCGCTAGAGTGATATTTGCGAGTAAGTTGGTTAATAACTTGCTTGGAGCTGGCTCATGGCAATTAAATACAGATAAAAAAATCCTTTTTTCGAGGGTGTTAGTAATCCGGTTAGTTCATTAGGAAGAACGATTCATAATAGCGCTATGCTAAATGGGTTAAAGCTAATCGCCGTTTTCAAAACAATTCGCGGAATTGGGACACTATCTTTAGCCGCATGTTTATTTTGGCTATCTCAGCAGGACCTATTTCTGATCGGAGAGAGCGCTATTAATAATCCCTATATTAAGTCGATTCTAGGGTTCGCTGGTGTCTCGCCTACCTGGCTATCACGCCTTACAGAATTCAATATCCTTGGATTATCAGTTTTAGCCTTACTTGTCTCAATCCTTCGTTTTAGCGAAGCAGTTGGAATTTGGCTCGATCAAAGTTGGGCTGAATGGCTTGCAGTATTTACCGGACTCATTGCTGCGGCATACTTTTCTTGGGTCTTAATGGGTGGATTTAGTTGGATCACGTTAATTTCTTTATGTGTCAGTATCTTGGTCATCCTTTATTTATTACGGATATTGCTGATCAAGAAATCGCATAGATCATTTAGCTAACAAGCGTCTAAAGCAATCTTTGGCTAATTGCCTATGCTGATCAGTTCCAGCAATTTTCTGGCGTTCAATAAAAGGACTGGTGACTGCTGTTTGCGTGGTTCGCAAAATCAAAGGCCACTCTTCTTCAGCAATCTCTCTAATGGTATTAGTCGTATTGCGCGCGACAAAAGCTTGAAAGTGGGGAACCAAAGGGTCGATAAAAGAATATAAAAGCTCGGGCTCTCTAGCGTTTCGGTAAAAGTATTCAATGACCATTTTTTTAATTTTTAAACTTCCCTTACTCCACACTTTAAATGTATGGTCGACCAAGATATCGCAAATTTCATTAAGGGTGACTTCAGGGCCTAGTGAATCGACTAAGACAATCGTGACGGAATGCGCTTTTTTAACTTTGCGAATAAATAAACTGGCAAATCGGCTTCCTACCGAGGGAAAGTGATGGTAAATCGCTCCAGATGAAATCTTTGCATTCTTGGCAATAGTTCGAGTATTTAAATCCCAATTTGGATTTTCCTCTAATGCTTTTTCAATAGAGTCCAAAATCTTCTCAACACGCTCCTCACCCCTCTTTTGCTTAGAGGGCTTATTAAAGTAAGAATCATAATTATTCGGCATTGAAAACGCTTTCCCTAAAGTATCCGGAATTTTAATCTAAGAAAATAGGGTGCATCAAAAACCGAGCAGAATTTCAAATAACCATCTAAACCACTCAATTAGAGCTTGCCAGAGGGTATATAAAAGAGCGGGATCTTTTAATAGATCATGTTATTTTCTTTTTTTGCCATACATTACTCGTTAGTTGACTTGCACCTAAAGGTGACATGCAAAGATGTTCTGACGTCTAAATATGGCGGATTATCTAATGTATTTATAGGACACACGTCTTCAATCTAAACTTAATGAAAGTTCGCTCCAAAATGAAACTACTCATAACCCTCCTAGCTAGTATCGGTTTTACAGTAAGCGCATTTGCGCAACAAGCGCCTAATTTAATCGGTACCTGGAATGGTGAAACGAATGATGCGGTCATTGGTGAAGGGCGTATCTATCCTGGCGGGACTGTTGGTCAAGTTCGTTTTTTAAAAGAAAAGGTCATTTATAAGGTGGATAAGCAAGAGGGTCGTGCTTTTTCAGGGATGATTTCAGTCAAGGGTAGTAATATTCCAATGGTTGGCTCTTTGTCTGGTGATTTCATGAGTGGTGCAATTGCTACTAAGCAAGGTACATCAACATTTAAGATCCTTGATCCTAATAAGATCGCTCTCTGTTTTTCAACTACCACTGTAGATCCGGTGAATAAGAATGCCGGTCCTGTAGCGGATTGTCATGAGATCAGCAGGAAGTAATCCAAGCGTGCGAAAGGAGCATATCAGCGCTCCATTCATAATTAAGATTGTGTGCTTAGGCTAGGTCCACTATGCTAGGGCAGTCCTAATATTTAATAATGAGGGTAAGTAGTTATGAGCAATGTTCAGCAGGTCACCGTTGGATCTTATTTGGGTATACGTTTAGCACAGGCGGGCTTAAGAGACTTCTTTACTGTTCCCGGCGACTTTACTTTAGTCTTGCTAGATCAGCTAATAGCGACTCCAGGTCTTCGAATGATTAGTTGTTGTAATGAGCTCAATGCAGGTTATGCCGCTGATGGCTATGCACGTACTACCGGATTTTCTGCGGCAGTTGTTACTTATACCGTTGGTGGCTTGAGCTTAATCAATGCTGTGGCGGGAGCTTATGGCGATGATTTATCTTTATTGGCTATTTCAGGTGGACCCAATTCGAATGATGCTCGCGATCATCACAGAATTCATCATACGATTGGTGAGCTAGACCTCTATCAAGCAGAGCGATGCTATGCCCCTGTGGTGGCAGCAGTATTTAATATTCGTCATTTAGAAGATGCGGCAAGAATGATCGATGAAGCGATTGTCACTTGCTTGACCAAGAAAAAGCCTGTTTACCTCGAGATTGCTTGTAATTTGACAGGGCTGAGCATTCCTGCGCCTACCCCTATGCAATTCCCGCTGCCTACTTTTAAAAGCGACCCAAGTGCATTAGCTGCTGCAGTGGATGCAGCTACAAAACGTATCAATGCTGCGGTTAAGCCAGCAATAGTGGTAGGGGCAAAAATTCGACCTGCTCAGGCAGCGGATGCAGTGCTGGGGTTGGCAAATGCATTAGGTTCGGCAGTGGCAACCACTCCAGACGCTAAAGGGATTTTTTCAGAAGATCACGCTCAATTTATCGGAACCTATTGGTCTGAGGTGAGTAGCCCCAATTGCTCTGAAATTATCGAGTCAAGTGACTGTCAGATATTAGTTGGGGTGCAGCAAACAGACTACACAACAACTGGCTGGACGGCGCTATACAAGATGGATAGCGCAATCAGTATTGGGATTGATCAAGTGAGTATGCGCGAGGGTGTATTTTCTCAGGTGTATATGACTGATTTTTTAAATGCTTTGGCTAGAAAGGTGTCGAAGAAAGAGGTCACAATGGATGAGTTTCTTCGCTATAAAGAGCCGATCGCCCCAGCGCACATCGCAGATCCATCTGATGTATTGAATCTAAGAGAATTAAGAAGACAAATACAGGGCATGATTCATTCTGAAACAAGCCTTATTTTAGAAACTGGCGACTCTTGGTTTAACGGCCAAAATATGCATTTGCCTAATGGTGCCAGCTACCATGTACAAATGCAGTATGGCTCAATTGGTTGGTCCACTGGGGCAACATTGGGCGTAGCTTTAGCAAGTAAAGCAGAGGCTCGTGTCATCGCATTAATTGGGGACGGTTCTTTTCAGATGACTGCACAAGAGCTTTCAACCATGATTCGTTATCAAGTTAATCCCATTATTTTCTTGATGAATAACGGTGGCTACACCATTGAGGTGGAATTGCATGATGGACCATATAACACGATCAAAAACTGGGATTACGCAGGTTTAATGAATGTATTTAATGCGGGTGATGGAAAAGGCCTTGGGATTAAGGTCAAGACTGCAGGTGATTTATCTGCGGCAATCAGTCAGGCGATTGCACATCAAGGAGGCCCAGTATTAATTGAGTGCCCACTTTTACGTGATGATTGCTCTAAGCAGTTGGCTGAGTGGGGTAGTCATGTAGCAAAAGCAAATGCCAGGGTGTGATTTCTTTAATTGAAAGGGTAATGAGTATGTCAGATTCAAATAAACAAGCTCCCAATGTCATCGGCACATGGATAGGCAAGACAAATGATGCTGTTATTGGGGGTGGAAGCCATTACCCTGATGGTGAGGCGGGTGAAGTGCGATTTCTTGGCCTAACCGTAACATATCAATTTAATAGGCAATCAAATCGTGCATTTGCAGGGATACTTACTATTGAAGGGCATACCGTCCAGATCGTTGGCTCATTTAGTAGTGATCTAGTGAGCGGCACTATGGCGGATAAAGACGGTACTTATACTTTTAAGATGACCAGCCCAAATGTGATGTCAGTCAATTTTGCATCTACAACCACTGACCGTTATGATCAGTCTGCAGGGCCCGTTGCAGATTGCCATGAAATTTCAAGGCAATAATGCATTGCTGATCTCAATGCAAGTAAAGTAATAAATCTATCCTATATACATTCAAAGGCTTAATATGGAAAAAATGCATTTCACGCGAATGGACCAAGGAACCGTTGCTGATTTTAACGTGTTAAAAAAGGTTCATGAGCATACATTGGCTGCTCTACCAGATCAACTCTATGCGCTTCTGGAAAATCTTTCCAAGGATGCGGATTACAACATCACTCGCAAAGAGCATTGTTTACAGACGGCTACTAGAGCCTTACGTGATGGTAAAGACGAAGAGTATGTTGTCGTTGCACTATTTCATGACATTGCCGAACCATTAGGACCGTTTAATCATGGTGAGGTCATTGCATCGATCTTGCATCCTTTTATATCTAGAAATAATTATTGGATGTTAGTCCAGCATGGCTTATTCCAAACTTATTTTTATGGCGATAAGTTAGGACTAGACCCTAATGCACGTGATCAGTACAAATCTGACCCCGCATATCAGCAAACAGTCGAATTTTGTGCCAACTATGATGAGATCTCTTTTGACCCTAATTACAAAAGTGAGCCTTTATCAACATTTGACCCTATGGTTAGGCGAGTCCTCAATAAGCAGTGGGTCGCTCCATAATATTCACTAATTAAGGCAGAAAAATGAAAAAGAAATTATCAGCATTATTTACTATGAGCTTGATCGCTTCATCTACTATGGCTCAATCTGCATTTGAAGGTGCTTATGGCCAATTAGGTACTGGATATGAAAATAATTCTTACTCCAATTTAAGTGGTACAGGTTCAAATACAAGTCAGGCAATTCCTGACTCTTGGTCGACGGGCAACCAAAGCTCAAGTGGTGCACCACTCATTATTGGTTTGGGTTACAACTTTTCAGTTTCTCCTAAATGGTTGTTGGGCATTGGTGCAGATTATTCAGCCATCAGCCAACAAACTTCTACATATAGTTCATATAGCCCAACAGGCGGTGTGAATAATGTTCCTGCCACCATTAATGGCTTTCAATTGCAAGTCTCAAATCGAGTGAATATCTTTGTAACGCCAGGATATGTGATTGATAAAGAGAAGTTGGTTTACTTAAAGGCAGGGTATAGCTTTGCTTCAATGAAAGAAACCTATCCCAATACGATTACCAAATCCACTGGCACCACTGCGCTCACCGCATGGAGCACAAGCCCTAGCGCCACAGTCAATGGCTACGTTATTGGCCTTGGCTACAAGCAAATGATTGCAAATGGATTTTATGGTTTTGCTGAGGCCAACTATATGAGTTATGGCAAACCCAGCTTTTCCTCTGTGAATGGGCTTACTTATACGGTCACCAATAGCCCAAGCTTAAGTACTTATCAGACTCTGATTGGTGTGGGCTACAAGTACTAGGTATTACTTCAAGCTATTCAAGTATGCAAAAGACGTTCTTACTCTATACATAAATTGCTCTAATGAAGTTAGAGCGCATGATTCACTTTTTATATTCGACATCCTATTTTGCAAATCCTAAAAACTAACAAAGGGCTTATTGCTTTCTTATTTGGCTTGCTCCTCTACTGCATGAGTTTGAATTATGCGGAAGCACTCCCTTTGTTTTCTCGGCAGACAGATCAAAACTGCGTCGCTTGTCATGCTGGAGGTCAGTACCCTGAATTAACTCCTTATGGACGATATTTCAAATTAACTGGTTACACATTGGGCAAGCGGACCAATATTCCAGTTTCTGTTCAATTTGTAGGTGGCGCTGCTACTAGTACTAATGGAAATAATGGCACTGGACAGGTTAATCAAAGCGGCAAGTTAGAGCCTAACTATCTTTTTCTGAATGTGGGAGGGAAGATCACCGATAACATCGGTGCTTTTAGCCAGTGGTATTACGCTTTTAATGAGCAGGTAAGTGGTAACGGTAATATTCCCAATCAAAATCAGTTTGCAGCAGACATACAAGACTGGCGCTACGCAGATCGCTATGTTGGCGATAGTACCGATACTATAAAAGATTTTATTTGGGGCGCCTCGCTCAATAATTATGCTGGCGCTACCGATGTATGGAACTCCTCTCCTATGTGGATGTATCCCTATATGGGATCCACCAGAAATTACTCAACCTACGGATTACCCTTTAATACTAGGCTATCTGCCTACTCCATTCACAACCCAGGGGTTGGAGTCTATGCCTATATCAATCGCAATTTCTATGTTGAGGCTGACTTATATCAATCGGGTGGCTCAGGCGCACTTTCTTGGATGACTTATCCTGCCACCAACAGTAATCCTAATAATGCCCCAGTGTATTTGCAGGGGGTTAATCCCTATATCAGATTAGCCTACCAAAGTGATGAGCGTGCTGGCCACAACTGGATGGTGGGGGTCTTGGGGGCAAATATTAATCAATATTCAAGCTGTACGACGATTGCCAATAGTGGTTCATATAAAGGATCAACCCCAAGTTGTGGAGCCATCAATTCGCCAGCATTAAGCTCGGGTACTGTGCAATATCAAGATAGAGCAGTTGATGGCCAATATCAATACTTAGTAGATCCGCATACTGTCACTGCCCAGGCGCGCTATACCAAAGAGACTATTTCTGACCCTAATGGAATTTTGTACAGCAATGCAAACAATAAAACAAATTCTTTTATGACCAAGATTAGTTATGTTTACAACGCAACTTATGGGGCAGCAGTAGCATTTCAGAATATTACCGGTACAGCAGATACATTCTATGGAACAAATGCAGTAACGGGAGCGGCCTTAAATCCCAATTCGGCTGCTTGGATACCCTCTATTTGGTATCAGCCTTTACAAAATGTCAGACTGACTTATCAATACACTGCATTCACAAAATATAACGGTGGCACTATTAATTACAACGGCTTGGGAACGAACGCGAGTGCGAATAATGCAAGCTGGCTATATTTATGGGTTGCAATGTGATGAATACTCTATTGCGCCTAAGTAAAGCCTTCAGACTGATTGCTCCATTTAGTGTGGTCTTGGGTATATTGATATTAGGCGGCTGCACTTACTTCAATAACATTCCCCCAGTAAGTACCCTCGAAAATCCTACTAGAAGTAGAACTCTTGGTGATTATGAGGTCGCTGGAAATGTCTTAGCAGTGCAAGTTTGCGCCTCTTGTCATGGTGTCAATGGTCAAACCCAGTCGCCTATGGTTCCTAATCTAGCGGGACAGCAAAGACAATACATTGTTAATCAGCTCCAGGATTATCGTGATCGCACTAGGAGTAATAAATATGCTGTTCAATTCATGTGGGGTATGGCAGGCTCATTAACGGATAAGCAAATACAAGAATTAGCAGATTATTTCTCCAAACAAGTCCCTAAATCAGCTGCAATCGTTGCGGGGGATCCATCTACATTTGCGCGTGGAAAAGAAATTTTCGAGAATGGAATCCCTACAAAAGGGGTTGTTCAATGCAATTCTTGCCATGGGCCCAAAGGAGAGGGTATGGCAACCTTTCCAAGAATTGCCGGGCAGCATACCTATTATTTAATACAACAGCTCAATGTGTGGAAGCAGCCAGTAAAAAAAGAATTTATGGAAGTGGGTGGCAATACTTGGGCGCCTCGTACAGTCAAATTCGCAAGACCTCATGGCGTACTAATGCTTAATGAAGAGCAAAATCTATCGCATGAAGATATAAAAGCAGTAGCTGGGTATCTCAGCACACTTCCATAGTCTAAGTACATAAAATTAAGAGGTCTTTGGATTTATATTCAAGGAGCTTTTAACTCATTTTTATTCCCACAGGAATGGCTGTGATGTAGCCGACTGCTGCGCTAAAGCGATCATTGTAATTTTTCTTGATCAGTGGATCAAGAGTAGGCCTGACAGTGTTATGAAGCTTTCCTAGCCAGTCCCCTGGGTGTTGAATATTTGCTGTGATATACATCCAGCCATTGAGATCGTCTATTACTCCCAGTCCAGTTGCCTCAGCGCCGGATGGCATTGAGGCTATGCGA
>CAJARE010000308.1 GCA_903944255.1 uncultured beta proteobacterium | reverse complement strand
TAGAGTGCGCCAACAAAGTGGCTAAGATGGATTTTTTATCAGCCTGTGGTTCAGTTTCTAAAAGATCTGCTTGCCCTGCTACACCTGAGGCCTCAATGGGTGAGACCCCTCCAGAATATTCCGATGATTTTGGTGAACCTAAAGGGAGCTCCACACCGGAACTCCTTTTTTACAAAGGTACTTTGGTCAACATGTCACGGTCAGTCACACCAGCAGCCACTTCACGTAAAGCAACTACAGTGGCTTTATCTCTGGACTCAACACGTGGAGAGTGACCTTGAACCAACTGACGAGCGCGATAAGTTGCCGCCAAGACTAGTTCAAAACGATTTGGGATGGTTTTAAGGCAATCTTCTACAGTAATACGTGCCATGCTGAACTCACTTAATTTAGCTTCAATACGTATAGGATAACTGATTACACCCCAAGGCGCTTCAAAAGCGCTGGATTTCGGGCCATGCTGGGTCCAGATCGAAGCCTACTAGCAGCCAAAATGTGCTTTAAGTCGGCCAAGGCCTGCTGAAAGGAGTCATTGACCACAATAAAATCAGCCTCTTGGGCATGTCCAAGTTCAATATGGGCGGCAGCCAAGCGGCGTTGAATGGTGGCCTCATCATCCTGACCCCGTTTACGTAAACGCTCTTCCAGGGCCTCGATTGATGGTGGGAAAATGAAGATCCACTGGACGGATGGAATCATCTTACGAATCTGCTGTGCTCCTTGCCAGTCTATCTCTAGCATGACATCACTGCCCGCAATCATCTGTGACTCAATCCAAGGGCGAGAGGTGCCATAAAAATGGCCATGCACTTCTGCCCACTCTAAAAACTGTCCTGCATCACGCTCACGTACAAAATCTTCTTTTGTGACAAAGCGATAATCTTTCCCATCAAGCTCTCCTGAGCGAGGTGCACGAGTAGTAGTTGAAAGGGATAACTTCAAACCAGCATCCTCTTGCAGCAAAGCATTGACTAGCGATGACTTGCCGGCACCTGAAGGCGCCACAATCATCAGCATGCTGCCTTGATAGGAAGGAGACAAAATCGGACTGGTCATAAAGTGATTGTAAGGATTACTCTAAGTTTTGGACTTGTTCACGCATTTGTTCAATGAAAAGCTTAAGCTCTAATGCAGCTTGAGTACATTCTTCAGATACCGACTTAGAGCTTAGTGTATTGGCTTCGCGATTGAGTTCTTGCATCAAAAAATCCAGGCGCTTACCTACAGGGCCTTTACCTACCAAGGCTTTATCGACTGCCTCCAAATGGGTTTTTAGTCTGGCAAACTCTTCTGCTACATCGATTCTGACGGCATATAGTACTACCTCTTGACGGATCCGCTCCATCAGCTCTGGGCCACCTTTAGACTGCTCTTGAGCGACCAAGGCTTCTGATAAGCGCTCTGTTAATTTTTCTTGATACTGCGTCACGTAAAGAGGTACTTTGGGTTCGATGACAGCCACAATATCGCGCATCTTGCCTGTGATCTTAGTGAGAACGCCAACTAAAGATTTTCCTTCAGCGCGGCGACTCTCGATTAATGAAGTCAGTGCGGCACGTCCAGCCTCGACTGTGGCAGCAATCCAGCCATCTTCCTCACCACGCGGTTCTGAAACGACTCCAGGCCAGCGCAAGATATCGGAGATTGTCAGCTCAGTTGCTTTCGGAAAACCTTCTTGCGCTCTTTCTTGAAGGGTATACAAAGCATCAAGGCGCTCTTTATTGAGTGCCCCCAAAACATGTGAGTTGGCTTTGCTACTAGAAGCAGCTCCCGAGTTAATACGCCAAGCAGCTCTAAACTCGACTTTTCCGCGAGACAACTCTTGAGTCGCCATTTCTCGAAGGGCAGGTTCAGCCCCACGGCACTCATCCGGAAGACGAAAGCCTAAATCTAGGAAGCGGCTATTAACAGCCCGACACTCCACTTGCAGATCAGCAACCACACCCCCTCCTAGGGAGACTTGGCGGGAAGCGCTGCCATAACCAGTCATGCTCGATATCATAGGAACATTGTAGATTGATAGCTAACCCATAGGACCAAATTCCATGAATCCCACAAACCTTGCCAATATGAGCCGCCCTAGCGGACGTCATCCCAAGCAATTACGCCCTGTCAGCATTTCCAGAGCATTTACTAAGCATGCTGAGGGCTCTGTACTGATTGCCTTTGGTGACACTAAGGTGTTGTGTACAGCCAGCATCTTGGAAAAGGTGCCGCCCCATAAAAAAGGGTCTGGTGAAGGATGGGTTACAGCAGAGTACGGCATGCTGCCTCGCTCTACCCATACTCGAAGTGATCGTGAAGCGGCGCGCGGCAAACAATCTGGGCGCACCCAAGAAATTCAACGCCTAATTGGACGCGCCATGCGTAGCGTCTTTGATCTTAAAAATTTAGGTGAGCGCACGATTCACTTAGATTGCGATGTTTTGCAGGCTGATGGCGGCACACGCACTGCCTCCATTACTGGTGCCTACATTGCTGCACGGGATGCAGTAAACCAATTACTCAATAGCGGTGTGCTCACCAAAGATCCCATCATCGATAGTGTTGCGGCTATCTCGGTTGGTATTTATCAAGGAATTCCTGTGCTTGACTTGGATTACCCCGAAGACTCCTCTTGCGATACTGATATGAATGTGGTCATGACAGGTAAAGGCGGCATGATTGAAGTACAAGGTACCGCTGAGGGAGCGACCTTCTCTAGAGCTGAACTCGATGCTCTTTTAGATCTAGCGGAACAAGGGATTGGCGAGTTAACCCAAATGCAAATCCAGTCCTTAAAATAATCAGTAAAGCATGCAAAAACTGGTCTTAGCCTCTAATAACGTTGGCAAACTGCGAGAATTTCAAGAGCTATTAGCGCCGCTTCATTTTGAGGTCATTCCTCAAGGAGATTTAGGCATTCCTGCGAGCGAAGAACCACATCATACTTTTGTGGAAAATGCTTTAACCAAAGCACGTCATGCAAGCGCTGCTAGTGGTATGCCGGCACTTGCTGATGATTCAGGCATCTGTGTACAAGCCTTAGGCGGTCAGCCAGGCGTTTTCTCAGCGCGCTATGCAGGTGAACCTGCTAATGATGCCGCCAACAATCAAAAATTAATTGCCGCCCTGCGTGGCATTGAAGATCGTGCAGCACATTATGTTTGCGCTCTAGTGATGGTGCAATATGCGAATGATCCTGAGCCATTGATTGTGCAGTCGCGCTGGCATGGTTTGTTTTTAGATGATGCTGTCGGTTCTCATGGTTTTGGATATGACCCTCATTTTTTCCTGCCCGATCTTCAAATGACTGCAGCCCAATTGACTCCTGAGAACAAGAATCTTCTGAGCCATCGCGGCAAAGCATTACGAGAATTAATTTCTCAATTACAAGATCGAGCCAAGTGATGGCGATTAGCAGCAACACCAACAAAATTGTATTAAAAGCGCTCCCACCTCTGTCGCTGTATATTCATTTTCCTTGGTGTGAAAAGAAATGTCCTTACTGCGACTTTAATTCACATCAAATAAAAGAGGTCCTACCTGGATCGAATCTCCAGGCCTCTAATGGCTTTGATGAAACTCGCTATATCAAGGCGCTCATTGCTGACTTAGAGACTGAGCTACCTCGTATTTGGGGAAGACAAGTTCACAGCATCTTCATCGGCGGTGGAACGCCGAGCCTGCTCTCCGCCCAGGGGATGGATAGCTTGCTGTCTGCAATACGTGCGCGTATCCATTTAGAACCCGATGCTGAAATCACGATGGAAGCCAATCCTCGTTCAGTAGAAACTGAAAAGTTTGCCGGTTTTGCGAAAGCTGGTATTACTCGCGTTTCTTTGGGGATTCAAAGTTTTCAAGATGCACAGCTTAAAGCCTTGGGACGTATTCATAATGGAGCAGAAGCAAAGCGTGCTATTGAAATCGCTTTACAACATTTCAAATCAGTCAATTTAGACTTAATGTATGGTCTACCCATGCAGACATTGGATGATGCCAAGAGGGATGTGGAAACGGCCTTAGCCTTTAAGACGCCCCACCTGTCTTTGTACAACCTCACTCTTGAGCCCAATACGTACTTTGCTAACTTTCCGCCTAAGCTGCCTAACGAGGATGAAGTAGATGCAATCTTTGAACAAAGCCTAGACCTGCTGACTAAAGCGGGATTTAAGCGTTATGAGATATCTGCGTATGCTAAGCCAGGTATGGAGTGCAAACATAATTTAAATTACTGGCGCTTTGGTGATTACATTGGTATTGGCGCTGGTGCTCATGGAAAAATTTCTTTTCCTGACAAAGTTACTCGTCAGGTTCGTGAACGCCATCCAGAAACCTACATGCAGGCCATCGAACAAAAAGGCAATGCCTTGATTGAGTCAAAAGAAATTTCTGCAGCAGACCTTCCTTTTGAATTTATGCTCAACACCTTGAGGCTAACGGATGGTGTAGCCACCAATACCTTCTCTGAGCGAACAGGACTTCCGCTGAGCTCTATTAGCAAAGGATTAGATCAGGCGAGCAAAAAAGGTCTGCTTGATCCCGATCCCACCGTTCTGAAAGGAACCCCTCAAGGCTTACGATATCTCAATAATCTTCAAGAACTATTTTTAGATTAACTTACTTTCCCGTCCATCTTGGAGCCACTCCACTCAAAAAAGATGCAACACCATGCTTAAAGTCAGCACTCGCGTAGGTCTCATTAATTAAATCCTGACAATCGCTTGCTTGATTAGCAATCTGTCTTGCCAACATGAGCTTTGAGGATTTTTGGGTGATTGGGGCTAAAGATCTAAGGCGCTCAGCCAATGCATGAACTTCTTGATCGAGATCTTTCGCTTCAGATATATTGAATAAATAACCTTGCTTCAATAGCTCTGGCGCAGAAATCATTTCTGCCAACAGCAGCATGCGCTTGACAATCGGAATACCTAAATGACTCACTAACCACGCTAAATTACTAGCCGATAAACAATTTCCGAGCGTTTTGGCAATCGGAACTCCAAAGCGGGCATCTGGGGTTGCGATGCGAAAATCACAGCAGGTGGCGATCGCTAAACCACCACCTACAGCCATACCCTCAATCACCGCAATGGTTGGAATAGGAAGCATTGCTAAAGGAGCCAGATATTGATCGATTCTCTCTTCGTAGTGAAGTCCATCTTGTCCACTTTGAAAATCGGCGAACTGAGCAATATCACTACCGGCTACAAAAGACTTTCCTCCTGCGCCACGCAGAACCAGAATCCGAATTTCTGGTTGCCGTGCAATATCCATGCATAGGGTCTGCAGGCTCTGATACATACCCACCGTCATAGCATTACGGGCCACAACATGATCAAAGGTCATGTAAGCAATATTGCCGCGCACCTCCAATACTACTTGTGCAATCTTGTCCTGATGCTCTTGAGAGCTCATGAATGATGGCTCACTCAGGCTTGATATTTAAACTTTTGACCAAGCGTTGATATTTAACAAGCTCACCTGCCAAAAAGAGACTAAATGCTGCAGGAGTTGTAGGCCCCTCTGGCTGTAGTCCTTGTGAGTCAAGGGTTTTCTTAATCTCAGGATCATTCATTGCTGCTTTAACCGCTTGGTCAATTTTATTAACTACTGCCGGGTCCATACTCTTTGGCCCCATTACAGAGTACCAATTGGTAACATCAAAACCGACAATACCTACTTCATTAAATGTAGGTACATTTGGCAATAGGCTTAAACGTTTTGGCGTAGAGATCGCTAAAGCTTTTAAATTGCCTTGCCTAATTTGCTGCAAATTGGGTGGCAATGTATCAAAGTTCATCGTAATTTGACCGCCGAGTAAATCAATAATCGCTTGACCGCTTCCTTTATAGGGAACGTGATTCATTGAGATGCCAGCAATCTTAGAAAATAGTGCACCTGCTAAATGTTGCGTGCTACCAATACCGGATGATCCATAAGTCATTTGCCCTGGGTTTGATTTAGCTAAGGAAATCAGTTGCGCTACGGAGTTCACTGGCAATGATGATTTCACAACCAACACATTAGGCACATAACCCAAATACGTAATAGGTGTGAAATCGGTAGCTGGGTTATAGGGAACATTTGTGAGAACAAATGGAGATATGGCGTTGGAATTAGAGTGCCCCATTAAAAGGGTATATCCATCAGGGTTTGATTTAGCGACTAAATCAGCACCGATGGTTCCTGCTGCGCCTGACCTATTCTCAATCACAATACTTTGACCCAAAATCTCACTCATTTTAGGGGCGATTGCACGCGCCACAATATCAGTTCCACCACCAGGAGCAAAACCAACGATTAAACGAATAGACTTAGTAGGATAGTTTGTCTGTGCAAATGAGAGTAAAGGAAAAGCGCCGATCATCAGCGCTAGAAGAATACGAGCAGTGGACTTTGGCGCAATCAGCAAGATAGGGTCTCCAATTTTGTTTTCATGGTGTTTGATACTATTAGAAGATCATTCTAAACGTAGATAAACCATTGAGACAATGACGAAAACACCTATAAATCAGATAAAAGCACCACTACCTCTTGCTGGAGTAAGGGTTTTGGATGTTAGTCAGGTCATGGCTGGGCCATATTGCTGCATGCTTCTAGCTGATCTAGGAGCAGATGTCATTAAGGTAGAACCTCCTGGTACAGGAGATCAAACCCGAGGGGCTATGGGCTTCAAGATGAAAGGTTCAGATAGCATGGGCTTTCTGAATATGAACCGCAATAAACGTAGTATTACCCTAAATTTAAAAACTGACGCCGGTAAAAAAGTGTTTTTTGAATTAGTCAAAACTGCTGATATTTTGGTTGAGAACTATCGACCTGGTGTCATGAAAAAACTGGGTATCGACTACCCTACTCTTCAAGTCATCAATCCCGGCTTGGTATATGCCAGCATCTCCGGCTTTGGTCAAACTGGACCCTGGGCAGATCGGCCAGGATTCGATTTAATGGCACAAGCGATGTCAGGCATCATGAGCGTGACTGGCTACCCAGATGGCCCACCGGTAAAAGCGGGGGTTCCAGTGGCTGACATTGGATGCGCGCTATTTGCGGTATACGGCATCTTGTCTGCTTATATCGGTAAAACCAAATCTGGCGAAGGTCAATTCATCGATGCCTCCTTATTTGACTCTGCATTGGCGTTTTCAATTTGGGATACCGCTCAATATTGGGGTACAGGAGTTGAACCCTATAAGCTTGGTACTGCAAATCATATGAGTGCGCCCTACCAAGCAATGAAAGCTGCTGACGGCTATTTTGTGATGGGGGCAACTAATCAGAAGCTATGGAAGCTGCTTTGCGAAAAAATTAATCGTCCAGAGTTATTTGAGGATGCGCGTTTTGTAACAAATCCATTGCGACTAGCCAATCGCCTAGAGTTAGCTCTTGAATTAGAAAAAACCTTTATTCAAAAAACCAGCGAAGAATGGGTCGATCTGTTGTTAGCTGCAGGTATTCCTGCAGGGCCGATTAACACTTATCCCCAGGCATTTGATAGTGACCATGGGCAACATCGCAAAATGCGGATGGAGATCGATCATCCCATTGAAGGCAAAGTCCCCAATATTGGATTTGCCGTAAAAATGAATGGCACCCCTCAACAGGTGCGCAGACACCCTCCTTTATTGGGTGAACATAATAGTGAGATATTGGCAGAGTTGGGGATCACAACTGAAGCTATTGGTGCCCTTGAGGCTGGTGGCGCTTTTACCCCGTAAAGGGCTTGGCTAAAGAGGAGATTTTAAGGGGAGCCGAATCACAAATTGCGCTCCACCATTTTCTGCATCCTGATAAAAAATCTTACCGCCATGACGCGTAATAATATGTTTACAAAGCCAAAGCCCTAAACCCATTCCCTTTGATTTACTCCCAGTAAGCAAGTCAAAAAGATGCTCTTGAGATGATAGGGGCACACCCATTCCATTATCAGTGACAGAGATTTCAGTACCCTCAGAAATGTATCGCCCTTTAATGGAAATAATCTTTAGAGATTGATTATTTGTATTGAGCGCCTGAATCGCATTACCGACCAAATTCAACATGACCTGCTGCAGCTCGTCACGATTCCCTTGAATTCTCAATTCAGGATCTAAACTGAGTTTCAGTTGAATTTTTTGGGCCGTAAGTTCAGGCTTAAGGATACTAACGATGGATTCCATCAGATTGGGGAAGATAAATCTTTCTACACCAACCTTCTTATCTGAAAAAATTCCCCTCAAAGAGCGAATAATGCTTGCAGATCGCTGATTGTCAACCATCAAGGCATTTAAAATTTCTACTTGTGTTGCGGTACTTAAATCACCATCAGCTAATTTCTTCTGCAAATACTGAATATTTAAAGTAGTAGCAGCTAGAGGTTGATTTAACTCATGCGCAATAGAGGCAGACAATGCGCCAGTGACTGATGTTTTATTCGCTTTTAGCAAAGATGCTATTAATAGCTCCCGCTCATCTAAAAGAGATTTAATTTCCGTATTTTCAACCCTCTTTTGATAATTATCGATTGAAATACGTTCAGCCCAATATGCAACAGTAAAAATATATGAAAGGGTATTAATTAACAAAATTCCTACAGTGATTAAGATCAATATCTGAGGAATTTCAGAAACCATGCTGATGACTGTTGATGATGAAAACAAAAAGAAGATGCGATAAAGATTGAGCGCCATCTCAATAAAGCTTAAATACTGTAATAGGCGAAGTGCAATGGATGGATTGCGTTTTCTCTTAATTTTTAGCTGAATAATTTGCCACAGAAAAAGAAGTGACATTATTGATGCTAGAAATATCGTTCGACTCTCATAAGTTCCGGCTACTCTCATGGCTTCAAAAGCACCAAAAAATATGAGCGCCGAAATACCAAAAGCAATAAATTCTTTTTTGGAAACTACCCTATTCAGAGATGAAAAGAATAAGGCCTGTAAAGCTGCAGCAATATAAAAAAGGGTATTGGAAATCGTAAAGTTAAATCGGGGATTCATTACATCTTCAACCCAGAGGATGCCGATGCCAAAGGTGGTCAGTGCTAATACACTAATAAATAAAGAGGGAATCCAAAATTGTCCAGGGCGTACTGTCAGTTTTGCGCGATAGTAAAAGAAGACACCAAGCAGTAGTCCAGCCTGAATAATGGCTAATATAAAGAAATACAGAGAAATCAGTAACTTCATACTGTTACATACGCTACTGTTTTTAAATAATCACTGCTCATTTACTCTTTCAATTTGAATCACTGATATAGCACTGTCAATTATTGCTACTAGAGTTTAATTGATACAAACCGAATGACTAATTTGACCACCAGAAATTAATAAGCTCAAGAACAATACTTACCCTCTAGACTTCTTACATCACTCAGCTTGTCATCGACCATCAGGTTTAGGGTCTTATTAGCAATCTCTCTGTTTTCGGCTGTTTTAAGACTCTGATGAATCAACATTCCAACATCTTTTCGAATGGCGGTATTGCCATATCGTAAGTGCTTCAAGGTCCCCACTGCTTCAGCTGAGATCTTACATTGCTGGGTAACGAGCTCTGCAGAGTCAGACACGTTATTAGCATAAGCCAATGCCGCCACAGAAATACAAGCAACTGCTAAAAGGGTTTTCTTCATTTTATTTCCTTAGTTTGTAACCACATGTTGGACAACAACCAAGATCTTTAGCCTTGGTTTTTCTTAAGGCTGCATACACCCCAGATTCAGAGATCTCTAACTTTCGAGCTGCCTGGGCAGCAGTCATCCCCTTCCCTATGTATTCAAGGGCTATTTGTGTTTTAGGTATCTGTCGCTTCATTAACTCTACTATACTACAGAAGTTGTGAAGTTCACAATTATAGTACAAAAATAAGTGAAAATACCTAGAATGTTGCTAGATTCAGACTAATTCAGAATGGTTTGTTTTTGATGAACTTGGCTAATTTGCCGCTCTATTTACTGCGAAGATTCTTCCATTAGAAATTGATTAAAGGCTTTTGGTTCCTCCATAGACATTGCAAGGGTTGATACATTCTCAATCTTAGGTGCATCAAATTTTGGCGGTACAGTACGAGCAAATGAGAATGCATACGTAAACTTTCGAATTTCTGCTAAGATGCCCAAAAAAAGGATTTAGATGGCGATTGCAACCACCCCTAAAAAGCTTCTATTACTAGGTCTAAGTACTTTGATAGCCTTAGGCGGCTGCACCACTCCTATGACGCCTGATTTCGCAGCAATGTCTAAGAAGTACGCCAATATTTTGGAGCAGTATCAAATCGACATGATATTTACCAATATCGTGCGCTCATCGCTTGACCGTCCTTTAAGTTTTCTTGATATGCCCAACATCACAGGCACAGGAAGTATCTCAACAACACCCTCTCTAAATGCTAACTTTATTGGTATGGGCGCCATGTATGTTCCGCAGAACTTAGCTGGTGTCCTAGGTTCAGTAGCCCCCTCCCTTAGCATGCAAGCAGGCAATTCATTTAACTTTAGTCAATCCTCCTTAGATAACTCTTTATTTTGGAAATCATTCTTATCACCAATAGATCTTCAGTCAACTAAGTACTTTCTCCATAATCACATTCCCAAGGAGCTCATCCTGAGTTTAATTTTGGATGAAATTGTCATTACCTCGCCAGATGGAAAGCAAAAAAAACTTCTCAATAATCCACTGCGTGCTGAGCATCCAGAATTTCAAAAAGAACTCTATCAGTTGATTTCTTATGGCATTACTATTCAAAATACATTCGATACCATAGATGAGGGCGCACCTATGACTCAAAAAGAATTAGAAAAAAATTATGGCGCCAACCCAAAGCAGCAGCTAGCCCAAAATGGTATGCAATTAAAGCAAGTTGCCTCTAGTCCAGAAGCTAGATATCAAATTGTCAAACTTCAACCAGTTTATAAGCTGTGCATTGATCAAAATGAGTTTGAGAATTTCATCAAACAGAACTATGGATCCAGTATATTTTGCAAGGAATCTGGTGCTATTCAAGCGGCAACGCAAAATAGGACAAAAGAACCAAGACTAGAATTCTCTTTACGCTCTACTAAGAATATTTATGACTATCTTGGTCAAGTGGTGCATGCACAATTAGCTAATCCACCGTATCTTGTCACATTGCCTGCAAGTGATGGTACCTTTGTGAAAAAACTGAATGAGAGTAATCGTTTCGCATTGCTTTTAGTTAACCGAAACGTAAGCGGTAAAACCTTTGCAAGCATGGATACTGTTGATGATGTTATTTACTCGATTCCTCAAGAAAATAATGGTTATTCCACTCTAGTGATCAATATACTTGCTCAGCTCCAAACCTTAGCTAAGTCACCGAGCAGTATTCCAAGCTCACCAGCAGTGCTAATTAAGTAAAAGAAAAGATATTGTAAAAAGTAGCTTGATACTTTTAAGAGCTTATATTCTAAGCACACCACCCAAAGATAATTTAGAGAATCAGCCACTCACTAGAGAGGGGCTGGAAGAGTAATTGGGTACTGCAGAAAAATTAGATAACAAAAAACCCAGTAACTCATTGAATTAACTGGGTTTATTTGAAAAGTACTGGCGGAGACGAGAGGATTCGAACCTCCGATCAGAGTTTTAGCCCCGATGCTCCCTTAGCAGGGGAGTGCCTTCGACCAGCTCGGCCACGTCTCCGTACTTACTACTCTTACAACGACCCACAGTTTAACGGATTACCGTCTGATGGGGGTTTTACTGCGGTTTTAATGCTCTACTTCTGGTCAAGCTCAAAAGCTTTATGCAATGAACGTACTGCCAATTCCATATATTTCTCATCAATGACTACCGATATCTTGATTTCGCTGGTGGAGATCATCAGGATATTGATGCCCTCCTCTGATAAAGTGCGGAACATCTTGCTGGCAACGCCTACGTGGGAACGCATTCCAACACCCACAACTGATACTTTAGATACCTTTGGATCGCCAGAGATTTCTTTAGCTTCAATCTGAGACTGAACTGTGTTCTTCAACAAGTCTAGGGCCTTTTGATATTCAGAGCGTGGCACTGTGAAGGTAAAGTCAGTTTTACCATCAACCGATTGATTCTGAATAATCATATCCACATCAATATTGGCATCCGCGATCGGACCTAATATTTGATAAGCGATACCTGGGCGATCAGGCACACCCAAAACGGTAATCTTCGCTTCATCACGCGCAAAGGCGATGCCGGAAATAACTGCGGCTTCCATAGTGCTGTCCTCTTCAAATGTAATCAAGGTTCCCGACTTCATCTCAAGATCAAGGGGAATCAATGGATCTGTCAGTGAAGACAGAACTCTGGTTTTAACTTTGTATTTACCCGCAAACTCGACTGAACGAATCTGCAATACTTTTGAACCTAAGCTGGCCATCTCCAACATCTCTTCAAAAGTGATTTTATCTAGACGGCGCGCGTCTTCACAAACCCGTGGGTCAGTTGTGTAAACACCATCAACGTCGGTATAAATTAAACACTCATCGGCTTTAAGGGCTGCAGCCATGGCTACAGCAGAAGTATCTGAACCACCACGACCTAAGGTAGTGATATTGCCCTCGGGATCAACACCCTGAAAACCGGTCACCACTACTGCACGTCCTGCATTGAGATCGGCTAAGATTTTTTGATCATCAATACTCTTAATACGCGCCTTAGTGAAGGATGAATCTGTATGGACTGTCACTTGCCAACCGGCGTAACTGACAGCATCAACACCCTCACGCATTAAAGCTAATGCCAATAAACCTGAGCTTACTTGCTCACCAGTAGAGGCAATTTGATCTAACTCACGGGGATGGGCTTGGGGATTAATTTCTTTTGCAAGACCAAGCAAGCGATTGGTTTCCCCTGACATTGCAGAGGGAACTACCACTACCTGGTGTCCGGCACGCATCCACTTAGCAACGCGTTTAGCAACATTACCAATGCGCTCCACCGAGCCCATTGAGGTGCCACCATATTTATGTACGATAAGAGCCATAAAGCCGTCTTTAAAATCTTTTATGGAGAACTAGGTTCCCCGAAGGTCTAAAAAGGCCTTATTTTACAGGGTTTTAAACCTAAAAACCGGCTTGCCGCCACTCGGGCAGAACCCGTGGCCCCGTTTTCACTAAGTGAGGATAGCTCAGCCCAATACCCGCCACAGCAATGAGCTCTTGATTAATAAACAGCAATGGGGCCTGACGTTGCCAAGGCGGGATATTTCCTTCTTGAAAGAGGTTTTTTAGGGCTTTACGAGGGCTATTGGGCTTGATTTGAATCTTTTCAGAGCCTACTCTAGGTCGGATTTCAATTTGTCCTTTTGTTTGAGCCTCTTTCACCCATGCCGCAGGCAAACCTTCAGCTTGACTCTTGGCATTGAGTTTTTTTAAAACCCACTCGCCCTTTTGCGCTTCTTCCTGAGTAATCTGTAATTGACCTCGCCATAAGCGAATCTTGTGTTCGTCATGTAACCATTCAAGTTGAGTATCCTGCTTTGCGCCGGAAAGATCTTGTAACCAGGCAGCCAAGCGCTCTTGTGAAGGCATCGCTAGCTCATGCGTCTTTAGCCAATATCGGACGATGTTGTTAGCGGCCGGTAGATCGTGATGTGCCATTATCAATAAGGGTTTCACTTTCAGTCCGCCCTGCTCTAACATCGCTTTACTGTCTTGTTTGGCCAAACGATCTAGAAGCGTTTGAGAATCCGCCAAGACTTTTGCACTGCGCGCTAAATTAGCAACGGCATCTGGCTGAATCTTTTCTAACTTCGGAATAATGAACTTGCGGATCGCATTGCGACGGTATTGAGTATTCTGATTACTTGGATCTTCAATCCATTTAAGCTTATGGGTTTTAGCGTAAGCCTCTAGCTCTGCTTTGCTTTGATGGATGAGTGGACGCCATAAAAAAATGGTTGAGTCACTATTCTTTAGTTCACGCAGCTCTGACATCCCTGCAAGTCCTGCTGCTCCCGCTCCGCGCAATAACTGCAATAGGACAGTTTCTGCTTGGTCATTTTGATGATGTGCCAATAATAGGTCTTGAATATCATGCTCATCGCACAGCTGCTCTAGGGCCTCATAACGTGCTGCTCTTGCGCGGGCTTCGATATTGCCTTGCACTCCATCAGCACCTAAATGCAACAGTCGAAAATCAAAATGAATCTTGTATTTTTGAGCAAGCTTCTCGCAAAAGATAAACCAATCATCAGCTGGTTTTTGTAAACCATGATGAATATGAAATGCCCAGATTTCAGGTGGGGTTTTGTTGGTGGATGATGCTTTACAAACAGTATCGAGCAGCACCACGGAATCGAGGCCGCCACTCAAGGCAACCGCAATTCGTTTTCCTAGCTTAGGACTTTGCTGCGATTTCCTTGAACTTGCCATAACTCATTAAACGCCCATGTCGGCGCTCTAAAAGTGCGTCTTCGTCCATGCCATCAAAAGTCTTCAGTGACTCAGCAAGTGCTTTATGCATATTGACCATCATGGTGTCGTAATCACGGTGCGCACCACCAACAGGTTCAGCCACAATCTTATCGATTAAGCCTAAGGTTTTGATCCGCTGGGCTGTCAAACCTAATTGCTCAGCAGCCTCAGGGGCTTTATCTGCCGTCTTCCACAAAATAGATGCGCAACCTTCAGGAGAGATCACAGAGTATGTGGAGTTTTGCAGCATCAACACGACGTCACCCATTGCAATAGCTAATGCACCCCCTGAACCACCCTCTCCAATAATGGTGGCAATGATCGGCACTGTTAGTTCTGCTTGGGTATAGAGATTACGACCAATCGCTTCAGATTGATTGCGCTCTTCAGCATCGATACCCGGAAATGCACCAGGAGTATCGACAAAAGTAAATACCGGTAAGCCAAACTTTTCTGCAAGGCGCATGAGGCGCATCGCTTTGCGGTAGCCCTCAGGACGGCTCATGCCAAAGTTTCTGAGAGCACGCTCTTTAGTATCGCGCCCTTTTTGATGACCAATGACCATGCAGGCTTGCCCATCAAAACGGGCTAGGCCGCCAATAATGGATTGATCGTCAGCAAAGGTGCGGTCCCCATGGAGTTCATGAAAGTCTGTGAATAAAGCATTCACATAATCAAGGGTATAGGGGCGCTGTGGATGACGCGCAACTTGAGACACTTGCCAAGGCGTGAGGTTTGCATAAACGTCCTTGGTTAACTGCATGCTCTTTTCGGTCAGGGTTTTAATCTCATCAGAAATATCTACTGAGGATTCATCCTGCACAAAACGCAGCTCTTCAATCTTGGATTCTAATTCGGCGATTGATTGCTCAAAATCTAAGAAAGTCGTTTTCATATGCTGATTTTAATATTCAACCGCAATGGGGTCGATACTTCTCCACATATACCAAGTAGCAACCGTGCGCCAGGGGGCCCAATTAGCAGCCACTTCCCGGGCTTCATGGCGACTCACAGGCTCCCCGCTGAAGTAATTAAGAGAAATAGCCCTAATCAGCCCTACATCGTCTAAGGGAAGGATATTAGGGCGCACCAGGTTAAAAATCAGGAACATTTCTGCTGTCCAGCGTCCAATCCCCCGAATATCACTTAATTCCTTAATGACGCTCTCATCGTCCATATCTTTCCATTGGGAAGCATGTAGTCGACCCGAATGGAAGTGATCAGCCAAATCCCGAATGTATTCAACCTTGCGGCCGGACAAACCAGCAGCTCGCAATTCTTCTACGGATAAGGCCAACACATTTTTGGGATTGACTTTCTTTTTAGCTGCTACCAAGACTCGGTTCCAAACCGATTGTGCTGCAGCTACAGAAATTTGCTGACCAACAATCGCTCTGGCTAAAGTATTAAATGCATCGCCACGGGTTACCAAAAATCCCGAACCATATTTTGGAATCAGTTTTTTTAAAATACGATCTTGTTTCATCAGCTCACTGCAAGCTAGCTCCCAATATTCAGGGGCGATATCTTGAACAACTGCTTTTTCTTTAGTTACTACCACTATGCTCTTCGCCATTCAGTTATACCACTGGGTTTATCTTCCAAAATAATGCCTTGCTCCAAAAGACTTTTACGAATGAGGTCGGCTTTTGCAAAATCTTTTGCCTGTTTGGCCTCTTTACGTGCCTCAATTTGCTCTTCAATTTGATCAGGAGTGATTCCATCATTTTGTTTTGTTCCCGATTGTAAGAAACTGGTTGGCTCACGTTGTAAGAAGTTTAAGGAGTTGCCCAGGGATTTGAGTGTATTGGCTAATGACTGCTTCTCTTGACCTTGCGCACGATTCATTTCGCTAGCCAAGTCAAACAATACTGCGATTGCATCCGGCGTATTGAAATCATCATTCATGGAATCGGCAAAACGTTTTGCCCATGGATTATTAGAATCAAGAACTTCAATGTGGGCATCTGGCACTTGGGCTAATGCAGTATAGAGGCGAACCAAGCCGGACCTAGCCTCCTCCAGTTGGGTATCACTATAGTTAATTGGACTTCGATAATGCGCTTTGAGCATAAAGAATCGAATCACTTC
>CAJARE010000307.1 GCA_903944255.1 uncultured beta proteobacterium | reverse complement strand
GATATCTTTTACTGTAATGAGCCCACGCAGTTCAAATTTGTCATTGACAACTAATACACGCTCTAAACGATGTTGACTCATCAGGCGCTTAGCTTCTTCTAGTGAGCCGCCCTCTTTAACAGTCACTAAGCGTTCACGTGGAGTCATCTTGGTCTTGACTGATGCATCTAAATCTTCTTCAAAACGTAAATCACGATTAGTAATAATGCCAACAACTTCTTTACCAACTAAAACTGGAAATCCAGAGAAGCCATGTTCACGAGACAGTTGAATTACTTGACGCAATGTGACATCAGGACCAATCGTGATGGGATCACGAAGAACGCCTGACTCATAACGCTTTACTTTTGCCACTTCCCGAGCCTGCTCGGATGGCTTTAAATTCTTATGAATAATGCCAATACCACCTTCGCTGGCCATGGCAATTGCCAAACGACCTTCAGTGACAGTATCCATAGCAGCAGATACCAATGGTGTATTGAGTGAAATATCCCGAGTTAATTTACTTGCCAAGCTGGCATCTCGAGGGAGTACCGAAGAATAGGCCGGTACGAGGAGCACATCGTCAAAAGTGAGTGCTTTTTGAATGAGTCGCATACAAAACCCCTAGTCACAAAAACAGATTATAGCCTCCTAGCCTTTCTTTTAGCTGCTGCAGCTTGGAATTTGGCGTCTTGGTTCTGGTTAGCCTTCTTCCGACGAACTGTTTTAGGGTCTATCAATAAGGCAGAATAAAGCTCTAGACGATCTCCAGGGTAAAGAGGGCTATCCCATTCCTTACGCTTACCAAAGACCCCAAAACAGCCTTTTCTTGCAAGAATGGGGTCATTTGGTCCCTTAGCAATTCCAGCCTTCAACAGAGCCAAACCCACTGTAGGTAGCTCATCATTAGACAAAAGTAATAAGAAAGGTTTTAAGACAGGCTCGCCCTGCCTTGCATCACAGAGCACAATATCCAAGGATCGCCTACTCATAAAGCTCTTCGGCCCGTTTTACAAAACAGTCCACAAAGGTGCCTGCAATATACCCAAAAACCGGCCCAATGATCTTATCCAAAATCGCGCTCTTGAATTCCCATTGAAGCTTAAATTCCACCTTACAAGCATCTTCCTTTAGGGGAATGAAGTTCCATTGCCCAGAAAACTGCTTAAAAGGGCCGTCAACAAATACCATATCAATCGTTTCGGGTCGGTGATTAATATTCCGAGTATGGAAAAACTGGTTTATCCCTTTGAAATGGATCTTAATTTTGGCATCGAGGACGGTTTCCGTTTGCTCATAGATTTCGACCCCGCCGCACCAAGGGAGAAACTCGGGATAACGCGCTACATCAGTAACCAAGCCATACATTCGGTCAGCTGATTGGCCAATTAAAACGGTCTTGTTGACGTCTGCCATAATCGATCTTGAGAAGCTAAATAACTATGAGTATCGTCGATAACAAAAAAGCCTTCTTTGATTATTTTATCGAAGAACGTTTTGAGGCAGGGCTAGTGCTTGAGGGCTGGGAAGTTAAGGCCATTCGTGCTGGTCGCGCGCACATTAAAGAAGCGTATGTCGTGATACGCAAGGCGGAGCTGTTTTTGATTGGTTGCCATATTACCCCCCTGCTTTCAGCCTCTACCCATATTGTTCCGGATAGCACGCGCACTAGAAAACTCCTTCTGAATGCCATTGAAATCAGGAAGTTAATTGGCAAGGTTGAACAAAAGGGTTACACCCTTGTTCCACTAAACCTACATTTCTCCAAAGGAAATGTGAAATGTGAGATTGGCTTGGCTAGAGGTAAAAAGCAACATGACAAACGTGCTGCTACCAAGGAACGCGAATGGGAAGTCCAAAAGGGACGTATTGCCAGGGGTGATTTAAACGCCTAAATCAGTTGGTATGCACTAAGGAAGTGCATACCAATACCAAGCTATCTCAAATCCCATTCATGAATTTGGTTAAAGCAGATCTGATGTGAAGTGCATCTTACTTCTTACCGAGCATCTCCCAAGTCGCGACAACACTATCTGGATTCAGTGAGATTGAAGTAATACCCTTTTCTACCAAACAACGAGCAAAATCAGGGTGGTCAGAAGGCCCTTGCCCACAAATACCGACGTATTTATTTTGCTTAAGGCATGCTTCAATTGAACGAGCAATCATGAACTCAACAGCTGGATCGCGCTCATCAAAGTCAATTGCAAGTAACTCCATACCTGAGTCACGATCAAGACCTAAGGTTAACTGTGTCATATCGTTAGAACCAATAGAGAAACCATCAAAGTACTCGAGGAACTGATCTGCCAAGATAGCATTAGAAGGGATCTCGCACATCATGATGAGTCGTAAGCCATTGACGCCACGCTTGAGTCCTAACTTCTCCATCATATTAATAACGCGCTCTGCTTGTTTGATAGTACGAACAAATGGAATCATGATTTCTACGTTATCAAGCCCCATGTCCTCTCTAACCCGCTTCATAGCAGCGCACTCTAGTGCAAATGCTTCGCCGAAATCCTCAGAGACATAACGTGAAGCCCCCCGGAAACCAAGCATTGGGTTTTCTTCATCAGGTTCATACCGTGAACCACCAATTAATTTTTTATATTCATTGGATTTAAAGTCTGACAAGCGGACGATAACG
>CAJARE010000306.1 GCA_903944255.1 uncultured beta proteobacterium | reverse complement strand
TCCGTCTTCATCAGCAGTTTCTCCGTAGACCTTAGGGCTAGGCTGCTCCTTGTATGGGGACCAATATCCCCGATTATGGATTGCATCAATTGCTTGATTGATGGTGTTTTGGTGTTTTTGGAAGAGATTAGTCATGGTTTGTCCTAATAAAAAAGTGCTTTTACTTGATTTGGATCAACTGTATTATCGATTGATCGATCAGTCAATAATATTTTGTACCTAGGGAATTTATGGCAAATTTTGAAACTATAGAGCTTGAAATAAATGAATTGTGCGCTATTTTGCGCCTAAATCGCCCTGATCGCTTAAATAGCTTTAATGCTCAAATGCATCAAGAAGTTAAGCTCGCCCTAGGGCTAATAGAGGCTGGTCAAAAGGATGGATCTATAAGATCAGTCTTGCTTACTGGAGCTGGAAGGGGATTTTGTGCTGGTCAGGATTTATCAGATCGCAATGTGGCTGCAGGCGATACAGCCCCAGATTTGGGTGAGTCAGTAGAAAAGAATTACAAACCATTGGTTATGAGAATCAGGGCGCTTGATTTACCGGTAGTAGCTGCTGTAAATGGCGTTGCAGCGGGTGCTGGGGCAAATATTGCTTTTGCATGCGACCTTGTATTTGCCGCCAAGTCAGCCAGTTTTATCCAGTCATTTAGCAAGTTAGGCTTGATTCCAGATACGGGCGGGTCTTGGATATTGCCTAGACTGCTTGGTCCAGCAAGAGCAATGGGGCTAGCATTACTGGGCGATAAGGTGAGTGCGGACCAAGCTGAGCAATGGGGATTAATCTGGAAAAGCGTTGAAGACGAAAATTTATTAGAGGTAGCGACTCAATGTGCGAAAAATTTAGCCAAAGGGCCTACTTTTGGGTATGCCAAGACCAAGAAGGCAATTTGGGAAAGCTCCACTAATTCATTTGAAGCCCAGCTTGATCTGGAGAGGGATTTGATGACCGCCTGCGGGAAGACTGCCGACTATCGCGAAGGTGTAGCAGCCTTTATTGAAAAACGTCAAGCGGTATTCTTGGGTAAATAGAGTGAGCGCACTTAAAACCTCAGACAAAATTCTGGTTGTTGGTGCTGGAGCTATGGGCGGCGGCATTGCTGAGGTTGCTGCTCAAGCAGGACATGTTGTCTATTTATATGACACACAGGCATCCATGCTCGAAAGAGCTCTTAAGGCCATTCGAAAAAATCAGGAGTTTCTAGTAAGCAAAGGAAAGTCCTCTTCTGAGAGTGCTCGCGATGTTGTAGAAAGAATTCAGTGCATAGATCAGTTAGAGAGTGCTTCCGATGCAAGTTTGGCAATAGAGGCAATAGTTGAAAACTTAGAGGTGAAACAGTCCGTATTCTTCAAGATTGAAGAAATTCTGAACCCCAATGCAATTCTTGCAACCAATACTTCCTCTATTTCTATTACTGCAATTGCTTCAAAGTTGACTAGACCAGATCGATTCGTGGGAATGCATTTTTTTAATCCTGCAACTCGGATGAAGTTGGTCGAAGTTATTGCTGGAATAGCTTCATCAGAAAATGTTTTAAGTGTCGTTTATGAGACTGCTAAAGCCTGGGGAAAGATTCCAGTGTATGCAAGATCTACGCCAGGCTTTATTGTTAACCGCGTAGCGCGCCCATATTACGCCGAAGGACTACGAGTGCTAAATGAAGGCGCACTTGATATCGCTACGATTGACGCTTACATGCGCGATGCTTGCTCTTTTCCCATGGGTCCATTTGAGTTAATGGACCTAATTGGACATGATGTTAATTTTGCGGTAACTAATTCTGTATTCAACGCATATTACGGAGATAAGCGTTTTGCGCCGAGCCTCACTCAGCAAGAATTGGTTTTGGGTGGACGTCTTGGTAGAAAAACAAACCAAGGGTTTTATGACTATAAAGATAGCGCTCTAGCGTTAAAGCCACAAGCCCTTGATGTAAAAGAAGGCCACATGACGGTTATCGCCAATAAGAATAATCCCATTATTGGCGGAATATTAGAGCGTTTTTCAGCGGCGGGGATTCAGGTTCAGCACGAAGATGTGCCTCTGAATCAAATGAGAATTGGTGACGGCACTCTTGCATTAACTAATGGGGGTACCGCAACATTGAGAAGCGCCGAAGAGAAGATTCAGAATTTAGTGCATATTGATTGCGCACTCGATTTTGCATTAGCAACAAGGGTTCTCTTGGCCAAGTCCGATCAATGTTCTCAAGATTATTTTGACCGTGTGGTGGGTACTTTGCAGAAGGCTGGCTATCAAGTTAGCCAGATTGATGATATTGCTGGAATGCTCGCATGCAGGACTATTTGTATGCTTGCAAATGAGGCTGCCGATTCTGTACTACAAGGCGTAGCCTCGATACAGGGTGTTGATACTGCAATGCGATACGGAACAAATTATCCAAAGGGTCCATTACGCTGGGCTGATGATTTGAGCTTGAAGTATGTTTCCGAAGTTTTAAGTAATTTATCTAAACATTATGGCGAAGAACGTTATCGTGTCTCGCCATTGATTCAACGTAAAGCTATTACTGGAGATTTTTTTTATGACGCAGCCTGAATTATCCCCTCAGCAACTTGCTGAAATTGTTCGTGATCGCATGTTTAAAGAAGATGCTGTTGCTCAAAGTCTGGAAATTCATTTTGAAGGTGTTGGCTCTGGATATGCCAAATTAAGAATGACCGTTCGTGGCGATATGTTGAATGGCTTTAAAACTTGCCATGGCGGTTTTATTACAACCTTGGCTGATACAGCCTTCGCTTATGCCTGCAATAGCCACAATGATGCCACTGTTGCATCTGGCTTAAGAATGGATTTCATAGCCCCCGTAAATAAGGGCGATGTTTTGACTGCTGAGGCTAAAGAAATTTGCTTGTCTGGAAGAACTGGGATTTACGACATTTCTGTTCGGAATCAAGATGATCAATTAATTGCAGTAATGCGTGGCAATAGTTATCGACTCAAGGGTCGGCATGTAGTTGCAATTTAAATTATTAGACTGGATAAATTCATGACTGTAAAAATTCCTAAGCCAGGTGATTTGGATCCCATAGAGACGGCTAGTAGAGATGAGATTGAGGCCTTGCAGCTAGAAAGGCTGAAGTGGTCTTTGAATCATGCGTATGCCAACGTTCCTCATTATAAAAAAGCGTTTGATGAAAAAGGCGTCCATCCAGATGACTTAAAGACATTGGCAGATATTGCAAAGTTTCCATTTACAGGAAAAAAAGATTTGCGAGACAATTATCCGTTTGGAATGTTTGCAGTGCCCCGTGAGCAAGTTTCTCGCATTCATGCTTCTTCTGGCACCACTGGAAAGCCAACTGTAGTCGGATATACAACCAAGGATATTGATAATTGGGCGAACTTAGTGGCCCGCTCCATTCGGGCCGCTGGTGGTCGACCAGGGGATACCGTTCATATTTCCTACGGATACGGATTATTTACCGGCGGCCTGGGTGCTCACTATGGGGCAGAAAGAGCGGGTTGTACCGTTATTCCTATGTCTGGCGGTCAAACTGAGAAGCAAATTCAGATTATTGAAGACTTTAAGCCAAGCATCATTATGGTTACCCCAAGCTATATGCTTACGATCCTTGATGAAATGGAGCGTTTGGGCGTGCGACCAGATTCAACCTCTTTAAAGGTGGGGATTTTTGGAGCCGAACCATGGACCGAGGGAACTAGAGAGTCAATAGAGAGGCGCGCCGGAATCGATGCGGTTGATATTTATGGACTATCTGAAATCATGGGCCCAGGTGTTGCAAGTGAGTGCGTGGAAAGCAAGGATGGCCCAGTAATTTGGGAAGATTTTTTCTACCCAGAAATCATCGATCCGGAAACTGGAGAGGTTCTCCCCGATGGTTCAGAAGGAGAATTGGTATTTACCACTTTAACTAAAGAGGCATTGCCTATCATTCGCTATCGCACGCGCGATCTGACTCGCTTGCTGCCACCCACTTCACGTAGTATGCGTCGAATTGGCAAGATCACTGGTCGCTCAGATGACATGCTGATTATTCGAGGTGTTAATTTATTCCCAACACAGGTGGAGGAATTAATTTTCCGCTTGCCTCAGTTATCCGCACAATATCAATTACACATTGATAAAAAAGGACATTTAGATACTTTGGCTGTTCATGTCGAATTAACTCCTGAGGCGCATGGTTCGACTTCCGATAGCGCTCGTGAGCAGGTGGCAAAAGAGTTACAGCATCTAATTAAAACCTTGATAGGCGTATCAGCATCTATTTTAGTAAAAAATCCATTCGAAATTGAACGCACCTTAGTTGGAAAAGCGAAGCGCGTTTATGACAACAGAAGTAAGTAAGCCACAAAGGGAGAAGAATTATGTATACACAGTCATTAATTGAAAC
>CAJARE010000305.1 GCA_903944255.1 uncultured beta proteobacterium | reverse complement strand
TATGCAATTGGTTTATTGCTGATATTTGGTTTTCATTTTCCGCTTTTGGCACAGACTAGCTTTCCCTCTAAGCCATTGCGTATTGTGGTTCCATTTCCCCCAGGAGGATCGACAGATATTCTTGCGCGGGTGATAGCTCAAAAAATGAGCGATATTTTGGAGCAGCCAGTACTAGTAGATAACAAAGCTGGAGCTTCGGGCGCTATTGCTGCAGAGTTCGTGGCTAAATCTAGTCCAGATGGCTACACCTTAATTTTTGCAACGGCTAGTACCCAAGTAATTAATCCAGCCTTTAGTAAAGTCCCCTTTGATCCTGTGCAAGACTTTACGCCGGTTGGAATGATTGGGACTTCTCCGTTAGGGCTCATCATTAATTCTGAGGTGCCTGCATCTGGGGTGCAAGATTTGGTAGTTTGGTTACGTGCAAATCCAGGAAAAGTAAATTTTGCTTCCTTTGGCAATATGACGGTATCTCATCTTGCTGGAGAGCTTTTTATGCTCAATACAAATACCCGCATGTTACATATCCCTTATAAGGGTGCTCCAGCGGCGATGACGGATTTAGTTGCTGGCCGAGTCTCCGTATATTTTGATGCCCTGACTAACGCAATCCAAACTTCCAAGGCGGGACGAGCAAAATTGATTGCTGTTACTGGTCTGCAGCGTAATGTTTCGGTTCCTAATATACCGACGGTTGCAGAGCAAGGCGTTCCAGGATTCGAAGTCGTTACCTGGTATGGCATCCTGGGTCCGGCAAAGATGCCACCAGATATCGTTACCAAACTTAATTCTGCTATTAATAAGTCCTTAGCTGATAACGAGGTTCGTGAGAAGCTAGTCTTCATGGGCGTGGATTCTATTCCAGCAGGTCCAGATGTATTGGGAAGCGCTGTTCGCCGTGATCTTGCAAAATGGACTAAGCTTTCTCAAGAAGCAAAGATTAAAACTGAGTAACTTTCTTTCTGTGCCACTCAGTGTCTCAGCAATCTCCACACAGCTTCCGGTGCAAGCCTTGCAAACATAAGGGCCTGCCAGTGAAGTAAATGAAATTCCTTAAAAAGCTCCGACAGCACTACGATGATATTTTGAGTCTCATCAGAGCTTATTTACGATGAGAGTTTTGGGGCTCTAAAGCCATCCAAGGTAGTTTGATCTATTGAAAGCCTAACGCCGAGTGATCCAGAGCCAGCGCTAACAGGTAATTTTCTAAGATTGATTTCAAGTGATTGAATTTCAGAATAATTTGCGCAAGCCTGAACTATGCGAGTCATCAGTCTTTCCTGGGTTTCATAATAGCAATCACTTGCTAGTCTTTCAATTTCGACTACTAAGGGATCATAGTCAAATACATTTTCCATGACATCTTCTGAGATTAAGACTAGTTTTGATTCAATCCAAAGTGTTAGATCTAATAGATGTTGCTTAGGAATGATTGCACCAGGAGCATAGCTTCCTATTTGCGTCAGAAGTTTGAGATCTTTTAATTCAATGCATGCATTCGTTGTCATGGTGTTCACAATGATAAGTTTAATAATGGATGGATGCAATTTGGGAGGCTAATTTATAGCCACTAAGCCAAGCACCCTCAACTCTACCGCCATGAAGCCAGTCACCACATAAGCCCAGCTTTAGATCCTCACGGATTTTAAAACCGGGAATGGGATAGGTATGCCCGCTTGCGTAACGCCAACGATGAATGGCAATGTTGGCCCCATCACCATCTAAGCCAAGTTTCTTTGCGCAATCAAGAATGAGCCTAGCTGCTTCATTTTTTTCTAACTCTATCCACTCTTGGCTCCATTGCGGATTAGCATGAATGATCCATGTCTCTAGGCCCGAGCGATTTGGTTTGGAGTTATTTCGAGACATCCAGCTAATAATCTCATCATTAATAAATGCTGCATCAAACGGAAGATGTAAATTTTCCTTAAAGCTTGCCATCACTGTCCAACAACCTTGCATATTGGCATGATTAGCAACTTCTTCAATTGTTTTATTGATCGATTTGGTAAGGGCGACAGATTGTGGTCCAGGCAACGCTAACACAAGCCAATCAAATTGCTGCTCAATATTTCCAGATTCTAAGCTGTGCAGCAACCATTTATCATGATCAAAAGTGAGGCGATCAATGGTTTGATTGAAATGAATGGGCAGTTCCTATGCTTAATGTTTTCCATG
>CAJARE010000304.1 GCA_903944255.1 uncultured beta proteobacterium | reverse complement strand
TGCTCTTGCAGGGTAACTTTCATTTTGGTGAGAAAAGCGGGTAACTCATCCCATGATTGGAGAATGGGGAAAGGTACTGGACCAATCGCTGCTAAGGCTAACTCGGAGCGTAAAAAGAGATGATCTAAGGAGATGGGTATACAGCCAGACTCCAAGGCATCATATAAACGAATAGTCTCTGGAGAATTGCCAGCTGGGCAGGGGGCAAAGATACTATTTTCCATGATGGCGGAGTACAGTCCGAGATTGTTGCCACTGGCAAAACCACCGGAAGATAAAAGATAAAGGTCTTCACACACAAAGCTCGAGCGAGAAAATTGGCAGCGCTCTTGGCTGCGGTGTAATTTGCGATCCAGCCATTTTGAGAATACGGGTAAGCGGGCGCCACGGGTTTTGCGCACTGCGCGCACCATACGGCCAAAACTATCCCGCTCGCCAGCAAACGAGTCGGGGTTATCAATCCATCCCATAAAAGAAGCCAGGTGCTGTCGACGAGTTGCGCTTTGCAAAGAATCGGGAGCGCGCGGACCAACGCCGGATTTAAAGCCGTTGGGTATCCATAAAATGCGATCTTTCAGCTCAGACCTAGAAAAGAGCTCTGGAAAGTAATAATTACGCAAAATCAGATCGCACTGTGGATAGGCAGAGGTATCCTTTTTCGCAAATTCATCCCCCATATGAATCAGAATCACTTTTTTAGCCTGCGCATGAAGTTCTTGGATGAACTTCGCATCTATCTGAAATAGCTCTAAGTAGGCAATCTTCTCACCATGAAGGACAATCCCCTGATCCAATACAGAAATGGGTGCTCCACCAAGCAAGGTGTTTTGGACAAACCAAGTCTCTAGGGCGCCATTGAGGGTTTTGGGGCTGCTCAGGTATTGAAGGGGCGGTATCATGGAACCATTCATGGGATTGATACTGTGATCATAATCTAGTGATTCTGCTTACAAGTAATCACCCACTCCACCCATCTTAGAGAAAAATACATTTTTCATTGCAGTCCACCCTAAATTTCCCCCCTTCTAAATCCAAGGCCCAGTTGCTGGGTTACACCTTGCTGGAACGTTTCTTTCGGGGATGGGTATTTTTAGCTATTTCTATTCTCTTAATAGTCTGGGCTCTACCCCACACCATCGCCGCCCGGAACATTGCTTTATTTACTGGGGCAGGCGCAGGGATTGGATGGATGTTACTGACTAGACCTGCTCTTTCTTGGAAGGCGTACTGGCCTAGCATTTGCCTATTGCTCGTTCCTTTGTGGGTCTTATTTCACTGGTATTTCATTTCGACTCTCAAAGACCTGCAGTGGCAAGAATTAACGAGCACTTGGCTACGCACGAGCGCTGGCGTTGTGCTCGGTTCGGTCGCCGGAATTATGCTCTCTAAACATCCCCGGCAAATCATCTGGGTGATTTTAGCGATTGCCCTGCTACCCACTCTGACCTTCGGGCTTTACTTGTATCAGGTCTATCTGCAGCACAACTGGGTGCTCCCTAGTGGCATGTTTTATGCGCCATTTAAGGGCAAGTTCTCCGGTGTGTACTTTATGCTCTGCCAGGTACTGGTGGGATTTGGCCTGATTTATTTCGCCATCGACAGCAAAGCCTTGAAGGTGAGGGTCTGGATACTACTCATGGGGGTGGCATTAGTTCTCATGGGTGTCGTGGACTTCATAGCGGCCAGGGCCCTAAACGGCATTTTAGTCAGTGGACTGGGGGCCGCCCTGTGCTTGCTTGCAGTGATTTATCGCAGTCTTGCAGGGCTTACTGACCAAAATCGCTCAGCCATGCATAAAGCCAAGGCCTTGTCCCTGGGATTGCTGTCAATAGCCATCGTCACAGCAGCACTCTTTGCCTTTTGGACCTACGACCAGCGCTACGAGGGAAAGCTGACTAACCTCATAGGCGACATTCAGATTGCAACCCAGATTGACAAAAATCAGACCTGGATACGGGACGGCAGGCCGATACCAGAACCCGTTGACAGCAAGGGCCGACCCATCAACGGCAGTACGTACGAGCGCGTTTCGTGGTTTATTAAGGGAACCCAACTGATCCAAGCAAATCCCCTAGGTAATGGTATTTCTCACATGGCCTTTGGGCACTATATGCGCTCTGAGTACCCCAAGTCACTCGCGTTAATGACCCACAGCGCGTGGATTGATTACACTCTGGGGCTGGGCCTGCCAGGCCTATTTCTGGTGTGGGCAGCCATTATTGGGGTGATCGCCCGCAGCTTCTCTTGGCGTCAGATGAGCGCACTCAAGGACCCTGGAGCGCTAGTGCCAGACCCTACTGGAGGGCAGTTGCTTGCTGATATTGCCCTGTGGCTTATTCTGGGGATGTTTTTCTTTTGGATTGTGGGAGAAGTTAGTGAGCGAGAGTACCTAGAGCACTACTTTTTCATGATCGCCCTATTTGGGATGTCTCTAGTAGCCCCCAAAAAAAGATGAATTCAAGTAAATTGGATTGACCGGCACCAGATGCAGGCAAATGACCAGAAGTCCAGCAAGTAAAAAGTCATAAGACAAGGGCTTAAGCGAGAACTTAATCGAGAACTTAAGCAAGAGCTTAAGCCCATCCCATCTGCCGCAGATAAGATTAGAAAATTGGCATTAAATGATCCACTATGGACTGTTGAGCAAATTGCCCTTGATGAAGTTGGGGGTATTGGCAAGTTTAACGTTATGCAAAGCGACCAATTCAGTTCATTGGGAACTCCAAGTCATGAATCAACTGCTAATTTTAAGGATGCCAATAAATCGATCAATATTATTCAGGTACAAAAAGAAACGTTAGAAGACGCTTATGTGAGGCTAAAGAATCAGTATCAATTTGTAAGGCCATTTCTTAAAATGGATACACAAGGTTTTGATGTTCGGGTAGTTCGTGGCGGAAAAAATATCATCTCAAATTTTCTGGGTTTACAAAGTGAGTTAGCCGTGCAAAAGCTTTATCAAGAATCCGTTGATTTTAGGGAGGCTATTGCCCTTTATGAGTCGCTGGGATTTACTTTGGGTTCTTTGGTCCCCAATAATGGCGGGGGCTTCCCAGAGATGGTGGAGATAGATTGCATCATGGTGAATGATGTGATGCTGGAAAACTCTTTGTAGAGTTAGGGGTATTGACCTCTACATTGTCAGATAACGCTCAATCACTCGATCGGGGATTTTTATAATCCTGCAAGCCCGATCCGCCACTCCATAGGAAACAATCACTCCACCCTCATCTGCGCAAATTCCAGCTGCAAACTCAAGCCCTTTTCGCTGAATATAAAAAGGTTCGCTAATTTCCAGCAACTCTAAATCTTTGGTAAACCAAGCAAAGCTGTGGGTATAGGATCTTTTGCCATTCCACATGTTGGGTG
>CAJARE010000303.1 GCA_903944255.1 uncultured beta proteobacterium | reverse complement strand
TACTTTCATAACAACTTGTGGCTTAAAGCCTGCTAATTTAAAAGCATCATAAAAACCAGAAGTGGTTGCAAAACCATCCTGCAAAGTGAGGAACTTTTCATTTTGATAGTCAGCCAAATCAATATTGGCCTCCTTGGGCTTACTCATCTTAGAAGAAGCAAAGTAAAGCTGGTCATCAAACAAAGAAACTACCTGAACCCCCGCTGGTAAATCACCCATAGGTGCAGCGATAACAACGGCATCAACACTTCCCTCAGATAGCTTTTTCATGAGCTCTTCGTTTGAGCCAAGATGAAGATCAATATCTAAATCTGATCTACGAATTTTGGTACCCATAATCATGCGCGGGATGATATTGGCGGTTAAAGAGTACATCGAACCCAAACGGATTTGGCCTGTATCGATCCCAGCCTTTGCTCTTGTCTTTTTAAGTACACGCTCTATATCACCAAGCATGTCAACACTCATCTCTGCTAAATACAGTGCAGCAGGTAATGCCTTTAATTGACGTCCTTCTTTTATAAATAAGGGACATCCCACTCCATTTTCTAAAGAGTGAAGTGCTTTATGAATACTCACCGAACTCAAATGCAGTTCATCTGCAGTCTTTGCAAGACTTCCAGTCCTAACAAATGAGCAGAGTATTTCTAACTTACGGAGTGTGACTTCTTCATTCAACATAGAAAGAAACCTTTATCCCCTAATGCTTATGCTGTCTTGGATTTAAAAATCGTCAGAAGATAAATGCCAAAAATAATCATAGGGACGCATAGCCATTGACCCATTGAAAGTCCAAGCCCTAAGAGCCCCAGGAAAGCATCAGGCTCGCGGGCATATTCAGCCATAAAGCGAAAAATTCCATAGCCCAGCAAGAAAAAACCAGAGACTTGTCCAACACGGCGAGACTTGCCTGAGTAGATCCACAACGCAATGCCTAGCAGTACACCTTCACCGAAGAACTGATAAACCTGCGAAGGATGCCTTGGTATGGAATCAACCATGGGGAACACCATTGCCCAGGGCAGATCTGTTGGTCTGCCCCAAAGCTCCCCATTAATGAAGTTTCCAAGACGGCCAAAAGCCAAACCAAATGGCACTAAGGGCGCCACTAAATCACTCACGACAAAGAAAGTAGTTTTACGCTTGCGTGCGAACCAATACAAGGCTAGCAGCACACCCAAGAGACCGCCGTGGAAAGACATTCCGCCTTCCCATATTTTGAGAATATCCAAAGGATGTGCCAGATAATGCCCTGGCATATAAAAGAGGGTATAGCCGATTCGACCACCCAACACTACCCCTAATACTCCAGCAAATAGAAGATCTTCTAGATCCTTATAAGTCCAAGCTAATGCTTGATAGCGCGGTGCCCGAATGCGCAATCTGCCTAACAATAAAAATTGTGCAAAGGCTAAGAGATACATCACCCCATACCAATGAATTGCAAAAGACCCAAATCGGATTGCTGCTGGATCAATCTCTGGATGAATCAACATTAAGCGCTCTTAGATTGATCAAAGTTATGTAATTCATGACCTAATTCTCGATACGCCTTATAACGCTCGCGCCCTGCTAGTCGCTCTGCTTCATTGACTGTAACAAGCTCGATAATTCTAGGAAAACGCGCCACTAAGGTAGGTACATCCTGGGGCATACGCATACCTAAATGAATCATGACATCCGCATGCGGAATGTGATTTAAGGCTGGAGAAGCAAAATCATCAGTCAGAACAATAGGAGTTTCAGTAGCGGCTTCATCATCAATAAAGCAATGGGGTAAAAAATCCGTAGCACTAAAAGTCCATAGCAACTCATCCAATTTTTTTAGATCTGCCTTTTCTCCCACCATCACAATTTGGCGCACCGGCTGACCACTTGGCGTATCACTCCAAATACGCCGAGTGAGACGACATGCATATTGGAGCTTGTCAGCGACGTTGCTGTGAAAATCGATCCGCGCCATGATGATTTAACTAAGCACCTTATCCCAGGCTTAGCTTTGTTCAATCAAGTAATTGAGGAGCAAGGGAACTGGACGCCCAGTAGATCCTTTTGCTGCGCCACTTTTCCAAGCTGTACCGGCAATATCTAAATGTGCCCAATGATATTTCTCAGTAAAGCGAGATAAAAAACAAGCAGCAGTCACACTACCAGCAGGACGACCGCCAATGTTAGCGACATCCGCAAAATTAGACTTGAGTTGCTCGTGGTAAGCAGCATCTAAAGGTAAACGCCATACAGTATCTAAAGACGCTTTACCTGCTTTGGTTAAAGCATTCACTAGGCCCTCATCGTCAGAAAATAATCCACTATGCACATGGCCTAAGGCAATAATGCAAGCCCCAGTCAAGGTAGCAACATCAATCACTGCCTTTGGTTTAAAGCGCTCCACATAAGTTAAGGCATCACATAAAATCAAACGGCCTTCAGCATCAGTATTGAGAACCTCTATGGTCTGACCTGACATACTTTTCACAATATCACCGGGTCGAGTTGCCCTACCTGACGGCATGTTCTCGCAAGTCGGTACCACGCCAATCACATTCTTCTTTAACTTCATTAAGGCCGCTGCATACATCGTGCCAATGACTGAAGCGGCGCCACACATGTCGTATTTCATCTCATCCATCGCCTCGCCAGGCTTGAGAGAAATTCCACCGGTATCAAATGTGATGCCTTTACCAACTAACACAATAGGAGCTTCGCCAGTTTTACCGCCTTGATGACGCATCACAATAAATTGCGGCGGAGTATCAGAGCCTTTAGCAACGGATAAAAAAGAACCCATACCTAATGCTTCAATTTGCTTAAGACCTAATACCTCAACCTTAAGGCTCACCTTCTTAGCGAGTCCTTGCGCTGCCTTCCCTAAATAGGTAGGTGTACAAATATTGGGCGGGAGATTTCCCAAGTCTTTTGCTAGATTCATACCTTCAACCATAGCAATGCCTTGAGCAACAGCTTCTTTTAATTCTTTACTACAAGCATCGTTACCAGCAAACACTAAATGCTTAAATGTATCTGGGTGGTCTTTCGCTTTAAATTTCATGGCGGGCTGACGAACACCAAATCGATAGGCTTGATCGCCTGCATACTGAATTGTCAAACGCACTTCATCAGCAATGAAACTACCTTGATGTGTCAGTGAAAAGCTAGGAACAAACCAAATAGCATTCTCAATCGCATTGCCACTGAGTACCTTCAATGCAGCACGAGCAATTTTGGAATACGAGATCAAGGTACGCTCACTAGCAAGATGTAAATCTCCTAAGCCCACTAACAAAATGCGTTTCGCCTTAACCCCATTCGTAACCCAAGTTTTTTCAGCCCTGAGTACACATATAGAGGCTTGCTTAGAATCTAGATCGCCCACCACATTGGCATGGTTGACTGCGCCACCTAATAATTGATCAAGCTCAGCCAAAAAACTAGACTTGGCTTTAGCAAGCTTACTTCCCCCAAAACCATCTAGGTCCACCTTTGAATAAGCCAAAATTAGGCAATCGGTGCTTTGAGCCAATAGGCTTTTCAGGCTAGATTTAAGAGATTTTTGGCTTCCCAGGTCAGCTTGAGGGAAAATCTTAGTGCTAAATTGAATGGTCATAATTTATTGCGTTATTAATAGGTAAATTCAAGGGGATAAAGGGATGTTTATCCATTATCCTCCGACATGAAGAGGAACTTCCGTATCAGCACTAATATAAGCCATTTATCAGCACCAAATCCTACTAAAGACCAAGCTCATCGCACCTCATGATTTTTAAAAAAGCCCTTCGCCGAGAACTCAGTTTCACCACTGGTGGAGTCTTCTTGGTGCTGGTCACCATCATGATTACCTCCCTAGTGATTCGCATCTTGGGATATGCGGCCAATGGCGCAGTCAACCCAGAAGATGCGATCGTTCTAATCGCCCTTGCGACTTTAGGGTATTTGGCCGTCATATTAACCGTCTCACTATTTGTAGCCACTTTAATTGTTTTAGTTCGGTGGTACAAAGATTCAGAAATGATTGTATGGTTTGCCAGCGGTCTGAGCGTCACCAGCCTCATGCGCCCAATTCTTCAATTTGCTATCCCCATCATCATCATCATTGCTTTATTGGCGCTCTTTGTTTGGCCCTGGGCCAATCGAGAATCTACGCTCATTAGTCAGCGCTTTCAGCAACGTGACGATATCTCCATGGTAACTGCTGGTCAATTTAAAGAATCGGCTAAAGCTGAACGGGTCTTTTTTATCGAAGAGTTGGATATTGATAAAAGTGAAGTAAAAAATATATTTGTGGCAGATAACAAAAATGGGCGACTTAGTATTGCTGTTGCTTCTACAGGCTATATCCAAAATGGTGAAGGTGGTGAGAAATCGATTGTTCTAAACAATGGTCGCCGTTATGAAGGCAATCCCAACGAGCCCAACTTTAGGATTCTAGAATTTAACGAATACACCACCAAAATCCGCAGCAAGAATGCTTTAGCACCTGCGCCGCGGGATCGAGAAAAGACGATCACTGAGCTTCTCAATGATCCAAACCCCAAAGCTGAAAACCCAAATCGAGCTGAACTTTTGTGGCGTATTGGTCTACCTTTGATGGCCCTGGGTTTAGTGTTAATTGCGATTCCACTGGCCTATGTCAATCCAAGATTAGGTAGCTATACAGCCATGTTCTATGCGGTATTGGTTTACCTTATCTACAGCAACCTACTGAACTTGACCCAGAACTTTGTTGCGCAAGGTAAGGTCAATGTATTTGTGGGTATTTGGCCAATTCACTTACTAGCGCTCATTATTGCAACTATCTTGATTCGCAATCGTATCAACCCCTCTATTAAATGGTGGCGTCGACAATTACCTGCTGCTACGCTTGGAAAAAATAAAGCCTCGACATGAAACTTTTTTTTCCTTACATCTTTGAACGGTATTTAGCTAAGCAAATTTACGCTACTTTTGGCTTCATT
>CAJARE010000302.1 GCA_903944255.1 uncultured beta proteobacterium | reverse complement strand
GGTCATGGTTATCTGATAACCATTTAGCATCATTTTGAGGGGAGAATTTCTTTTGCCAAATAGCGTTAGCTATAAAATTTGCTCTTCCAAAAACCTCATCGCATAAGACCTTTAAGTAATGGGCTTCATTGTCATCAATTGTTATCCATAAAGATCCATCGTCAGACATTAATTTCTTTATAAGTTCTAAGCGGTCACGTATAAGGGAAAGCCAAAGTGAATGCTCAATCCCATCATCATAGTGAGTAAAGGCTGACCCAGTGTTGTATGGGGGGTCAATGAAAACACATTTAACCTTGCCAGCATATTCTTCTTCAAGCGCCTTTAAAGCTAGTAAGTTGTCACCAAATATTAATTTGTTGTCAAACAAATCATTTTCACTTATTCGATGTTTTGAGTGGTAACTTAACTCAGGGTCTTCTATAAGAATACGAGGCTCTAATTTTGGGCTCTCATCTTTACCAATCCAAGTTAATTCTAGTTTTTGTTTTTTGCTCATATTTTTTATTTCAGTGTCCAGCGTACAACGAATATTCTTTCATTTTTAGTAGAGCATTTCAATTGCTTCTCAACTTTTGTAATTGATACATCCCTATCAGCATCAATCTTATCTTGTGCCTCATACAAACTGCGCCTTTTAGCGTTCCTAGCTCCTTCTAATGCCCGTAGCTTTTTTTGCTCTCCAAGTTTCTCAGCTAACGTGGAAGCAGCTGCTGCTTGTTTTTTTGTTTCTTTAATATCTTTGTCAATTTGCTTAATCTCTGCTTCAAGTCCAAACTTCAAATCATCAGACCATCTATCTAGCTTTACTGTTTCTTCATCAAAATATTGAGCATTACGGTAATCCAATGATTGCGCTACCCGCTCCCTTTCAATAGCAACCGTTTTGTCCAAAAGTTGAGGTAAGTCTTCATTAATAGCATTACTTACAGATGAGCAATGAATAGCCATTAATCTTTGTGATAAATCTCCGTCTAAAACTAAACCATCATCAGTTATTGCTGTAAGCACTAAAAATTCTTCATCCTCTACTGAAGTGACAGTGACTTTTTCAGCCACCGCCCATCCTGACTGCCCAAGATATGGCTCTAAGGCTGAGACTTTGAAGGGGTATGCCTTGTAATCCAGCTCTATATGTACCAACTCCTCTGTTGGTCTAGTAATTGACTTATGAATGAGCCAATCAGCTAAGGCGCTACTTTCAGAGAAAAAGTGTTGATCTTGGCTATCTGCGGTACGCCAATCTAAGTTGTAAACACCTGCTGGCGCTTGGCAGTCAACTGGCACTGTTTGAAGAGTGAATACATTATTGCCCGCCTTAAAGTCAGCAACATCATCTAATTCACTTTTAGCCAGCATTAGTAGTTGGTTGCTTCGTCTATCTAATAACGCTTTGGTTTGATCACGACTTATTTTAAGTCTTGCGTTAACTTCTTCATCGAAGTTTTCTAATAGTTTTACACGTGTTAATTCAAGTGCTAATGTAATTTGTTCATCTAACTCAGTTTGTAGCTCATCAAAGGCTAACTGTATTTCATCAGAAGTGCGACAAGTTTGATATACCTCTGCTATCCGCTTCTCAATATCTACACCACTCTCAATAACACCAAGCACTTCATCACTTGCGCCAAATACACCATCAAATAGTTTAAACTTTTCAGAAAGCAGCTGATACACACGTTGGTCAGCTGCGTTTCGCTTATTCAAAAAGTTCACAACCACTACATCATATTTCTGCCCGTAACGATGGCATCTACCAATTCGTTGCTCTACTCTTTGCGGATTCCAAGGTAAATCATAATTTACGACTAATGAACAGAACTGAAGATTCACACCTTCCGCTGCTGACTCTGTAGCAATGAGGATGGTTGCTTTCTCATTGAAGTATTCAACTATCGCTGCTTTCATATCAGCACTTTTTGAACCTGAAATCTTATCTGAGCCTTGATGTTTTTTCATCCACTCCAAATAAATCGCTTTAGATTGTGCGTCGTTATTTGACCCGTTAATCATACATAGTTGATCAGCGTAGCCATGCTTAGTTAATAGCTCAACTAGGTATAACTGCGTTCTGCGTGACTCTGTAAATATGAGAGCCTTTTTAGCCGCACCAATTGTTTCCAGCTTAACAAATGCTGTTCTTAGCACTTTCAATAACGCAGAGCCTTTGGCATTATCTTTAATGCCACTGGCTAATTGGGCGTAGTCACGTATTTCCTGTAACTCATTCTTTAACTCTTGTAATTCTTCAGCGGTCATCTTTCCATCAATTTCTATGGCTTCTGACTCACCAAGCTCATCAGCAAGTTCTTCTATCCCGTCAAATTCCCCTTCTAATAATTCCAATAAGTTTTGTGATGCTTGGGTGTTTTCAAGTCGTGCCACTAATTTATGTAATGTTCCCGCAATCGCAAAACTACTTGATGCTAATAACTTACGCAAAATCAAAGTCATCAATGCCCTTTGACTTTTTGGTAGTGCGTAGAGTTTTTGTTTTTGGAGATAAACTGAAATTAGGTCATAAAGATGTTGTTCGTCATCACTAGGGCTAAATTCCTCAGTCATCGCCACTCGCTGAGTAAACTTAATGTATTCCAACACTTGTTTTCTTAACGTGCGTTGGCAGAATGGTTTAATCCGTTCTTGTAATCGTGTGTTACATAAACTTTCATTAGCCCCACGCACATACTGCTCTTTGAATGAAACAATATCGCCAAAAACATGAGGGTCAATCACGCTTACAAGTCCAAAAAGCTCTAACAATGAATTTTGTAATGGAGTAGCTGTTAGTAGTAGCTTTGGCGCTTCTTTGACAGCTTCTGATATGGCATTTGCCATCTTATTGCCTGGCTTGTAGACATTACGTAAACGATGTGCCTCATCAATCACCACTAAATCCCAATTTATTGTCGCAAGTTCCTCAGACTTTCCAGCAGCAAAGTTATAGGAGCACATAGTAAGGGTCTTACCATCAAATAATGTATTAGCCTTCTTTGCCTGCTTATAAGAGGTTGTCTCTAATATGGTGCTAGGAATGCTAAATTTGTCAGCCATTTCCTGTTGCCATTGCTTACGGAGTGTGGCAGGCGTAATTATGAGAATGCGGCGCTTTCGCTCTGCCCACTTTTGGCTAATGACAATGCCAGCTTCAATTGTTTTACCTAAACCAACTTCATCAGCCAATATCACACCTTTGGATAATGGGCTACGAACAGCGAATAAAGCAGCGTCAACTTGGTGGGGATTAAGGTCAACACGGGCAGTAGCTATCGCCCTGCTTAACTTATCAATTGAGTTGGATTGCTGCTTAAGGCTTAATTGTGTTGCCCATAGCTTAGATTGGTATATAGAGTAAGGGCGCATCTCATTATTCTAGGCTTTTATTTAACATAGCCAGGAAATGACAGGGTATTTAGCAGTAAGAGTATTTATGAGATTTTGGTTAATTTTACAGCCAGTAATTGGGTAATGCCCCTATTTATAACTGAGGCTAAAAGTAGAGTCTGGTAAAATTTGATCTTCTCATCTCCATCTCCAGTCAGCGGCAAAGTCTTTAACTTCATCAATATTTTCAAAGGTGTACTGTTAAAGCACTTTTACCCCTACTCAACACTCACCTGGCCAATGACTGCACCAGGTTTATTTAAGGCTTCTGCCCTTTTAGCAATGTATTCAGGGTTCTTAGACCCAATGAGGTTAACTTGCTTATCCGCC
>CAJARE010000301.1 GCA_903944255.1 uncultured beta proteobacterium | reverse complement strand
ATAGACTCAAATGATTCTGAGGGAATCTAAAAGGATCAGCCTCAACGAAAATCTCTTTGAACCATTCCCTTTTAGCAAGCTCTTTTAAGACATTGGGATTCTTCTTGGCAGTCATGGTAATTTCAGACTCTTCAAGGATGATGTGTTCAATTCCTTGATCTAAAACTGTTTTTATTAACGCTTCCAATTCTTCTAGGCTAATTTCTGTTTCAGGATTTTTTCGACCAAATTCATAAATAACTGAAATGCCTGCTTTTTGGCACTGATCAAAATATCGATTACGCTCATCAGCTGTTAAGGAAATGTAGTTTTCTGATATCTCCATCGCCTTGAACCCCAAATCGGTCAACAACTTCAACATTCCTGCTACATCATGCTTGAGATGAGCGTATTCAAAAAGAATTCCACCTGAATAACAAACAATGTCTGCATTGTTATAGAGGGCAATAATTCTTTTTAATGTTGCAGAGGGAATAAGTAAGCTATTGAACGCATAAATTTTTGCGAAATCAATGTAATTTCCCGCGCAATTTATTAAGTCAGTAACTCCATTTTCACCAGTCCACCCCATATTATCGGGACCATAATCAATAATTGATGTGCGGCCTGTTTTTCGGGGTTTGCTTTGTAAAGGCAAAGCCAGCAAACTTGGAACTGTAGTCATAATTATTTTTTTAATCCCTGTAAAAGATGTTGGATTTTGCTCTTGCGCACATAGACAAAGCCATCCATTAATAAACGGCAAGTACGCTCTATTTGAGCGCTCTGAATCGTTAGCTGCCCATTCACCAATGTCGACTGGGCGGCAACCCTTAATACGCCACTAGGATGCCCAAGTCTTACTACACTCTTCATACCTCCAACTAGTTGCTGTAGAAGTGAGCCTGGTACAGCGCTTGCTACAGCCGCGCAGGCAGCGCCTGTTACTGCCAAAGCTTTATGAGGTTTTTGCATACTCAATTGCCGCACACAAACATCTGCATCAGTTTTTGAAATAAGCTTTCCTTGGGGCGTTTCATAATCGGCTGCAGGGGCAATCATCATGACACGAGGAACGTTAGGAGATTTTGCTAAAGCTTCTTCTGGCTTGCTGACTATTCCTAGTTGAACGGCCGCCCATGATCTCACTTGCTCCAAAGTAGTCATGAGAGAAGAATTGTTGCGCATTTGGTCTGGAGTTTCATATCCGGTAGCACCAATATCACTAGCCCGAACAAATACAAAAGGGGTAGCTGCATCGATTAATGACAGTGGGATCTCTTGATGATTGATTTGCACCATATCAATCGACTTTCCTGTCGGTAGCAATTTTCCAGAAACTGCGCCACTACAGTCGCCAAAATCTAAACGTATAGTGGCGCCCGTATCCGGAACCCCAGCAATAGAACAATCACCATCCCAGATAGGCATACCCTCTTGAGTAGGTATAGAGGCGATAACGACTTGCTGAGTATTCGTAGTAAAAATCCGCACTGTAGTAAGTGGGTCGACCCCTTTTACTAAACCACGCAAAATCGCAAACGCCCCCACCCCAGAAAGCATATTGCCGCAATTACCGCCAGTAGATACGGCAGCATCCTCAATACCCACCTGACAAAAAGTATATTCAACATCGGCATCGTCGCGATCGGATACATCAACGATTGCCGCTTTACTGGTTAGCGGGTCTGCACCTCCAACTCCATCAACCTGCCGTGCATCAGGAGACCCATAACTTGCCAAAAGAACGGCATCGCGCATAGGCTTTTCAGCAGGCAGATCTGAGCCCAAGAAATAAAGCCCTTTACTTGAGCCGCCGCGCATTAAGGTTGCTCTTACGGGAATAAGCTCCGGAGAATTTACCGCCGTTACTGCCAAAAATGAATCTGTCATGAAATACTATTGAATCATCTTGGCATCTAGCGCAACTACCTTTAAGCGCTCTCGTTCTTTTTGCATATACTCGGCAAAACTAGCCCTAGAACCCCCAACCACAAGAGTTCCAGCATTATTAAAGATAGCCCTGACTTCAGGGGACTGCAAAGCTTTTTGATTGGCTTGATTCATTTTTTCGAGAATATCCGTTGGCGTACCTGCGGGCGCCATCATTCCTACAAAATGGGTCATGAAAATACTGGGGTAACCTAATTCTTTAGTAGTGGGCACATCTGGCAGACTTGAAGAACGTTGATCGTAAGTCACTGCTAATGCCTTCACCATTCCCGCCTTAATTTTAGAGGTAACTACCTGAGTAGACTCAGAAGCAAGCTGCACCTGCCCTCCTATTAAAGCAGTCACAGTGTCATTACCACTCTTATATGGAATGGGCTCAATATCAACATCAGCAGCTATCTTCAGCAATCCTGAGACAAAGTGCGGTGTCGTTCCAACCCCAGGTGTAGCAAATACTACGCGATTGTCTTTGCTTGCCTTTAGATTGGTAATAAATTCTTTTAAGTTTGAAGCAGGATTATTGTTATTTGTAATAATGACTGATGGGGCAATCGTTAGCAGACTAACTGGGACTAAATCCTCATCTTTATGTTGTTGGTCATTACGAACTAAGGTAGTGGTGACTAAACCATTACTACTTACCAAGAAGGTATATCCATCAGGCTTGCTTTTTGCAACGTAAGTTGCCCCTACCATGCCACCTGCACCAGGCTTATTTTCAATAATAATAGGCTGCTTCAGTATTAGAGCAAGCTCCTTGCCTATGGTCCTGCCTACAATATCAATATTGCCGCCCGGAGCAAAAGGCACAACAATGGTGATTTGTTTGGCAGGCCAGGCTTGCGCATATACGCTATTTACGCCGAATGCAAAAACAATAACAAGTAATCGAGTTAGGAATTTCATGCAGGCCTTTTACCTAGAAATGGGTCACTAAAATTTAGTAGTAGCTAGTTTTACTCCTAAATCGTAACTTGTCAACAAAAGACCAAATTTCCTAGTGTTTATCCCAATCAAGAAAAAAGCACGACCTTAGCCCTGGAGCTGCAAATCAACAAAAAAAGGGGGATCAGCAGCCCTTAGCTTTGAGAACTGTATCAATCCATGAATCGTTATAAGTACCGTCTTTGATTGACTTCAAGGTCGCTACCTCTTGCGCCACTTTTTCTTTGCCGAGTTGCGCTACCTCTAGCGCCACTTTTGGTGAGAAGGCAACAACACCATCTGAGTCACCCAAAACAATATCACCTGGATTAATAATCAATCCGCCAATTGAAACTGGCACGTTTACAGCTCCTGGGCCATCTTTATAGGGACCTCGTAAATTGATTCCTCGCGCCCAACAAGGAAACTGGGCTTTTTCAAAGGCATTGACATCGCGTATAGCGCCATCAATCACGGCAGCAACTGCACCTTTTGACTTAGCAACACTCATCATAATTTCACCAAAGAGTGCACGCGTCAGATCACCTTCGCCATCAACCACTAGGACGTCACCAGGCTTCAGCATTCTGAGTGCAAGATGAATCATCAGATTATCTCCAGAGCGCGCTTTGACAGTAACTGCATTGCCACAAGCCGTAACCGGAGATTTATTAACTGGATAAAGACCATTAGTACCGTTCAGTCGACCAGTTACATCACACACAATAGAGGTTGGAAACTCTGCTAGCGCTTTGATACCCTCAACTGAAGGTGCTACACGATCATTGATTTCAATTCCATTCCACATATCGATTCCTTAAAAATTAAATTCCATCTACTGGGGTAAGCAGTGGTTTACCAGCTAAGTGTAAATTCACATTATCAATAAAGCGCTGTACTGAAGCATGAATCGCTTCAGGTGAAATTCCAGCAATGTGAGGTGTCAAGATTGCATTTTCAAACTCCAAGAGCTCTACAGGTGGCTTTGGCTCGCTCTCGTATACATCAAGCGCTGCTGCACCAATCACATTTCCTGCCAAGGCTCTTGCTAGGGATTTAGTATCGACCAAACTGCCACGTGAAATATTGACTACTACACCCTGAGGCCCTAGGGCTGCAAGTATCTCGTCATTAATCATATGAAAGGTTTCTTTACCACCGGGTGCAGCCACTACCAAAAAGTCACACCACTGTGCCAAACTCTTCAGGCTATCAAAGTATTGATAGCCTGTTTCATCGCGACGCGTGCGACTGAAATAGCCAATTTCCATTTCGAATGCCTTGGCCCGCTTGGCGATCTTTTTAGCTATCGCGCCCATACCAACTAGACCCATTTTTTTATAAGAAACATGGGGTGGCCTTGGAATATCATCTCGCCACATACCATGCCTGACGCCAGCATTCATCATCGGAATTTTACGAATAGCTGCTAACAAAATTCCCATAGCATGATCCGCTACGCAGTCATCATTAGTGCCTGCTGCATTAGCTACTCGTATCCCTTTTGATTTAGCGTGCGCAATAGGGACATTTTCATGACCTACACCCAAAGTACAAATAATTTCCAAGTTAGGCATAGCATCAATTTCACTCTCAAGCAGTCCATTCGTGCCATTCGTTAATACGACACGTATATCTTTGCCTCGAGATGCGATTTGGGCTGCACCATTTGTACGATCTTTGCCTAAATCTTGGTTTGGAGCGTAAATCAATTCAAAATGCTGAGATACCAACTCACGATGCTCTTCTGTGATGTACACCAACACTAATGCTAAAGGCTTCATTCCTTCTCCGCTAAGTCAATCTCTAGTTCCAGTATCTAATCGCAGCAGGAGCCGCTTTCATCTTCAGTCTTTCACCAGTATCGCTGACTTTTTTGCCATCAATCTTGTAGAGGCGAATCTCCTGGTTATGAGCATCCTGCACTAATACATTGCGACCATCAGGGGTAAATGCTTGACCCTGCAACCAATGACCCCCCTTCACCTCCGATAGATACTCTAACTTTCCATCGTGTATTGCAAATAGCTTATAAACAGCCTCACCATAATAAGAAGAGGCTCTAGGTTTGTTGCTGCCATTAATAACAGTTACCCCGATCAGCTTGCCATTTGGAGAAAAAGAAACACCCTCTGGAGTTTGACCTACCGTCACCGTATCTACTACCCTTGGGGGATCCATACTTAAATCGATCAAGCTGATGGTGTCAGCATCTCCTTGGCCTCCGCCAAGATTGCCCACTACCGCATACTTTCCGCTAGAGTCGATATCAATGCTATAGGGTTTCAATCCAGCAAAGATCGTTTTCTTATTAAGTGTGATGTTGCTGCCGTTAATATCGAGAATAGAAATTTGGTTATCCCCATCCCGCGTTAACAAGGCACGACGACCGTCAGGGGCAATCACAATCTGACTTGGTCCAGTTTTATCACCGATAGTAATTTTTTGTTTCTCAGTGAGCTTTTGGCCCTTGATTTCTACCACAGATACTGTGCCGCCTGCACGATTTGGAACCAATGCAAGATCACCAGCCCGATTGACTGCTAGACCTGAAGGTCCTGCACCTAAAGAAATCGTATCCACTACTTTTAATGGATCCTTGCCACTACCTAATGCCACTAAAGAAATGAGATCTGATGGAATCACTTTGTTAGGATCGTTTGGATCTAACTTGGTTGCAGCCGTGACTAAGGCGTATTTTTTATCAGGCAATATCGCAATCGAAGCTGGCGGACCCACTAAAGATGTAGGCATCACTAAATCAAAGTGAAGCCTTAATTTCTCGTCCTTTAACTCTACCAAGGCCAGAGTATCCGGAACCTTGCCAACCCTACCGGCTCCATCCACTAACAAGGCCCTGCCATCCTGAATAGAAAGAAATTTAGAAGTATCAGAACCTCCAATTCCGGCACAGGCCGACAAAGTGAAGACGGAAATGAGAGACAGTGGCGCAACTAGGTATTTAATCTTCATGCTTATTCAACCTTTGCACCAGAAATCTGCACAATCCGCGCCCATTTTGGAACCTCTAGCGCGATGAAATCTTTAAATTCGCCTGGGGTGCTTCCAACTGCCCTAGATCCCTGATCAGCAAGCGTCTTTTGAACTTCAGGATCCATCATGACTTTCTTAATCGCCGCGCCCAATTTATTTACGATTGGTGCCGGAGTCTTGGCTGGTGCCAAAATGCCATTCCAAAGTGCTACCTCATACCCAGGCAAGACCTCATCGATAGCTGGCACATTTGGCAATCTTGCTGTCCGAGTTTTAGTCGTTACGCCTAATGGCTTTAATTTTCCAGTATCAATAAAGGGAAGAACCTCCACTAAGGGGGATAGAACCACCTGGATTTGGCCTGATAACAAATCCACGTTAGCTGGTGCACCGCCTTTATATGGAACATGCGTCATCTTGCCATTAATCATGCTATTTAATAAGGCACCAGATAGATGTTGCGAAGATCCATTCCCAGCAGATCCATAAAATAATTCTTTTTGCTTTGCTAGCGCAATAAATTCAATCATATTATTAGCTGGTAAATCATTGTTCACCATTAATACATTGGGAATCAGTGCGACTTGTGAGATGGGTACCAAATCTTTTTGCAAATCAAAGGTTAAATTCTTAAACAAAGACATATTGGTTGCCAAGGTACTGGTCGCCATCAGCAAGGTATATCCGTCTGAGGGTGCGTTAACAACAAACTGAGCTCCAGTATTACCGCCAGCACCCGGTTTATTGTCAACCACCACGTTTTGTCCTAATTGCGCTTTCAGTTTTTGCGCAACTAGACGCGCAGTGATATCAGTGCTACCACCTGGAGCAAAAGGAACAACTAAAGTGATCGGTTTTTGAGGCCAATCACTTTGGGCAAAAGCACTACCAATCCAAAGACTTGAAACGAAAATTGCGATTAACTTATTCATGAAATGACTCCCTCTCATCTGTCATAGTATTAAATTAGCGCTGACCATCACCAACAGAAATTTGCTCGACGCGTAGACCACCTAGACGCTCGTGCACCCTTGAACCAGTAGACATTGCTAAGGCGTAGACCAACTCATCAGGTCGAGGAGAGTCGACCATACCAACATCAATCGTATTAAAGTGACTACGTATATAGCAGGCCTCAATATGGTGGAGTGGAATTTGCAAACGATATCCTGCTGCTGCAACTACTTTTGCAGCAGGAACAATCGACTTCGCATTAGTTAACACTGCTCGCATTGCCCAACCACCGGCCTCATGCCAAATAGCACCATGCTCTAATTCTCCATCAAGACCGACGATTGCCCCTTTTCCATAAGTCTCAATCTTGTCTTTGCCACCTAATGCATCGATCAACTCGATAACCATTTCATTGGCCATTTCGCGAGCATCTTTGACTAAGCCTGAGAGATCTTCAACATAACGACCTGCATAAGGATTTTTAATCACGCAAGCAATCACCCCAATCTTTAGGGGTACCTTAGCTACAGGACCTCTCTCGTGATACACGGTTTCAATCGAAAGTAATTTTTTTCTAATCTGAATTAATGACATTTTTGTCTCCTATAAATGAACTTAAATTGGCTTCTCACCAAACTGAACACCGGCCCACTCTTCAATATGGTGAATTGGAAATACATTATCTTTATCTCCATCGCCCTGTGATAAAGCAAATGCCAAGAATTGACGGGCGGCAGGATTGACTTGCATCGGCACACCTAATTTTTCTGCCTCATCGATACACATCTTCACATCTTTATGTAACAGCTCTGTAGTAAAGCGCACTGGAAAGCTACGATCTAAGACGCACTGTGGAATTCGCTCGAGCGTTGCGAAGGAACGACCACTAGACACATTAATGACATCAAGCATTGTCTTTGCATCTAAACCAGCCTTCACTCCGTAAACCAAAGCCTCACAACTTGCGATCATGCTAGTGGCATATAAAGTGTTATTAATAATTTTTACTGTCTGACCCAGCGTAGGATCAACGCCAAGATAGAAAATATTTTTTCCCAGAGCTGATAGGATCGGCTTGATATTTTCGAAGATATCTTTTGGACCAGAAGCCATCACGGCTAAGGTACCTTTCTCTGCAGCAACAATTCCACCGCTCACAGGCGAGCCAATCATTGGAATATTGTGCTTCTCAAGCATGGCTGCTACTTGTTTGGTAACGGATGGGCCAGTGGTCGATAAATCGACTACGACTTTTACCTTACTGCCATGGATCAGCTCTGCAGCGACATCCGCAACGATTTGAGGCATTGGCAGACACAGCAATACTGTTTCTACCTCCGATGCTAAATCTTTAACGGAGGCACAAATCTTTGCACCTGATTGAGAAAGTCGCTCCAATGCCTTCTGACTCTTGTCATAGATGTAAAGCTCATATCCTGCTGCAATGAGGCGGTTAGCAAAATGAAACCCAATATTGCCAACACCAATAAGGCCAATCTTCATGTCTCCTCCAACCATTCTTATATTTTTAGAAAACAATACTTGAAGCGAGTTGGAAAGCTAACCCGTACATACCATTAGTGTTAATGGATTTAGCTTAAATTAGCGGTTTAGTATACTTTTTATTTATTAACCCATAACTTTATGGTTATAGGATTGGTGAAAGCAGTATCTCTATGAATTTTTCAGCATGGGTTCCCTGACGATCGAAAACCGAACGCGCAATTGATGGTTTAAGCAAAATATCTTGCTCTAGTGGTCGAACTTGCAAGCCAATCCAGGCACCGTTGGAAACCGTAAACTCATCCACGATGGCCACTCCCATGCCTGCCCGAACTAGGGAACAAGCCACCTCAGTTTGGTGAATATGGATACGAGAATTAAAGGCTAAGCCCGCAGACTCAAATGCTGTTCGCACCAATTTTCCAAACTGGATTGATGGATGGTGAGAAATCAATTCGTATTGCGATAAATCTTCCAATGAAATTTTTTGCTTAGGTGCAAGTGGATGAAGATCTGGAATCACGCAAACCATTCTGCCAGTCCGAAATGCTTGTACCTCTAAATTAATATGCTCCAAAGGAAGTACTGAAACAGCCAAATCAACTTTGTTACTTAAAATTTCCTGGGCCATGCTATTGAGCATAGTGGTGTGATAATTCACCTGAATTCCGGGATAGCGTCTTGTAAAACGGGTTATTGCCTCTGGCATCACCGAATAACTCAAACAGGGGCTGGAAGAAATATTTAAAACGCCGGCTGGACCATGCAAAAGATCAGATGCAAAATCATCCACGCGCTGTGCGTGTTGATAAAAGTCTTCAACCTCGTTGTATAAAGCCTCACCCTCGGGTGTCGGCACCAACTTTCCCTTAACGCGATTAAATAATTTATAGCCTAGAGACTCTTCTGTCTGGGAAATGAATCGACTAACTGCTGGCTGAGAAATAAACAGCATTTTCGCAGCACCGCTAATGGTTCCAGTCAGCATGACTGACCTAAAGACCTCCATCTGACGCAAACGAAACTTCATAGCAGTCTTCTTGGCATATCCTTATTTAGGAATATATTTGGTATACAACACTTGAGTGCCATTACGTCCACATCCTTTGGCAACCAATTCACTATACAAACGTTTGGCCAGGGATAATGCGGGCATATCTAATTTATTCTTATCCGCTTCATCCAAAGCAATACCCAAGTCTTTTAGGAAATGTTCAACATAAAAGCCAGGGGCAAAATCACCAGCAATCATTTTTGCTCCCGAATTGAGCAACTGAAAACCGGATGCTGCACCACCACCAATTGATTCCATCACTCTACTGGCGTCAAGACCTGCTTGCTTGGCATAGGCTAATCCCTCACTGACACCCATGATGGTGCCTGCAACTACAATCTGATTACACATTTTGGTATGCTGACCAGCGCCAGGCCCACCCTGTAAGACGATATTGCTGCCCATGGTTTTCAGAATCGGCAGTACCGCATCGAAATCAGCCTGTTTACCGCCCACCATGATTGACAGCTTAGCGTTACGAGCCCCAATATCCCCACCGGATACCGGTGCATCCAATGAATGACAGCCTCTCTTTTCAGCCTCTTGTGCAATTCGTACTGCAAGTGAAGGGCTTGAAGTTGTCATGTCTATTAAATAAGCATTTTTTGCTTTATCTAAGATCTTGCCTTCACCAAAGTAAATCTCTTCCACATCAGATGGATATCCCACCATCGTAATAATGACATGAGAACTTACAGCCAGATCGCCTACTGTATTGCACCACTTAGCGCCCTTCTCTACTAAAGCGTTTGTTTTCTCTTTAGAACGGTTATATACATTGACTGGATAACCAGCAGCAAGCAAATGCCCTGCCATGCTCGCCCCCATAATCCCAAGTCCAATAAATCCGATGGAAGGTTTCTGATTTGAGTCCAAGTGATTTTCCCTATTTAATAGCAATGGTGATTAGCTATAGTAACTTAACTAAATAAGCTCTTGATATCAACCAATACACCAGAGAGTAAGCTCGTGAATGATTAATTTGGAATCTAGGATTTAATCAGAGACGATTCCGCGGTGATTTTGGCTGCTTTTATAAGCCTGCCCGATTTAATAATTTCTTTTGAGCTTTTGGTGGAACTCCCAAACCAAAACTGGCCTGATTTTTAGTGCTACAGCCGCAAAAGAGAGCTTTGATAGATTCTCGGGATTATTAAATAGCTATT
>CAJARE010000300.1 GCA_903944255.1 uncultured beta proteobacterium | reverse complement strand
CGACCCCAGCTAAGGAACCTAGCAAGCCAATGGATATTCCTTGGATCAAAAAGATTCTCTGAATTAAACCTGGACTTGCGCCCATGGTTCGAAGAATGGCGATATCGGCTTGTTTTTCATTCACAGTCATCACTAATGTTGAGACTAAATTGAATGCAGCCACAGCAATAATCAAAGTCAAGATAATGAACATCATTTTCTTTTCAGTCTGTACTGCTGCAAACCAATTACGATTAGAGCGAGACCAATCGGTTACCCAAAGGGCTTGTGGGACTACTGCCGCCAGCTCACTAGCAACTTCCGGAGCGCGTTGCATATCATCTACTTTGACACGCAGACCAGACGGATCCTGCAGCCTCAATAGGGCAGCGGCATCCTTCCAATGCATGATTGCTAATGAACTGTCATATTCATAATGACCACTATCTACAATTCCGACTACTGTTAACGCGCGCATCCTAGGCATCGCACCAGCTGGAGTCAAATCACTCTCCGGAACAATTAAATTAATACGATCCCCCACGCGAGCACCAACAATCGATGCCAATTGAGCCCCCAACGCCACTCCAAAACTACCGGGCTTTAGATCGTCAATATTGCCCGATACAAATTGTTTTGGCAGATCAGAGACCTTGCCTTCATCTGCAGGTGAAATTCCACGAATGGATACTCCGCGCATCATATTATTGCGAGTGAGAAGGCCTTGCGAACTGACCATCGGAGCAACCCCAACAACATGAGGCTGGGCTGCCACTTTTAATGCGAGGGGCTCCCAATTAGCCAAGCCATCAGGTGCCGAAACCTCAACATGCGATAAGACAGAAAGCATCCGATCTCGTACTTCCTTCTGAAATCCATTCATCACTGAAAGCACCACGATCAATGCGGCAACACCTAAGGCGATTCCAGCGGTCGAGATGCCCGAAATAAAGGATAGAAAGCCATCACGCTTACCTACCGTCTTGCGACGCTTAGATCGGGTATAGCGTAGGCCAATTTCTAGCTCGATTGGAAGTCTCAACATAGCTACAGTTTAGACAATCGGCAAGAGAAACTGATGGAATATCTAAATGCCACCTAAAATCAGGGAAATGACAGTCAATGTAGATTCCTCCAAAAAGCTTAGCAAACGCTTTACCCTGATGGTTTCAGGGGAAGATGCGCTCGATTCCGAGAAGACACAAGGGGCAGACGGTCCGCCACAAAGCTTGCCTCATGAAAGATTTCTTTTGGGGGATTTAGTGCCGATTGCGCCTGTTCTGCTGCTAGGACAGTCCAGTCAGCCGTTGAACCCTCAAGAAACCATTGCCTGCTTACAGCCCGTTCATTTACATGCCACTCGTGACCATCTCATTTTGATGGGTCAAAATCAGGTAGATCTGACACCAACTGAATCAGCCAGCCTTCTCAAGACAGCGCTGCCATTTATAGAAGAAGATTTTCAGTCGGCTGTTTTATATCAAGGGCAACACTATTGGTTTATACCAGCGGGTCCCTTTGCTAGTCTTGTAACCCATAGCATCGATCAGGCTTATGGCAGAAACATCGATTGGTGGATGCCTCGTGATTCTGATGCAGCTGGAATGGCAAAACGCTGGCGTAAACTCCAGAATGAAATTCAGATGCTTTGGCATATCGACCCAGTAAATGAAACACGTGCACTAAGTGGCTTACCCAGCATCAACTCTCTTTGGATCAGCGGAATTGGAAAATTAACTGATCTTCATGCTCCAGAAGTGATTCAAAATGCACAATGTCTTTATGGAGCACATCCCTTACTAGCTGGCTTAGCCAAGCATTACAAGGCAAGTTACAAGGAGAAAATTGATCTGCAAAATATATCTGGAAGTTTTGCTTGGCTTGAAAATCCTGCAGATATTTGGCCGGCACTAAGCGATGCGCTACAAGCAAAACACTTAGAAGAAATTCTCATGATTGATTTTCCATCAGGCAAAAAACGAGAGCGCATTTTTACCAGTAAAGATTTATATCAAAAATCGTGGATGTTTTGGAAAAAAACGAAAGCCCTGACCTGGAAGCAGATTACTCAGCAATCATGAATCATATGAGTCATTTTTCACAACGTCCATTTTCTGAGCGAGCGGCTACCTGGTTACAACAGAGCGGCCTTCATCCATTGCTTGCAAGACTCTATGCCGCCCGTGGCTTAGAGTCTCCTGACACCCTCTCCCTTGATTTAAAGCAACTACTCTCGCCTGCCGATTTAAAAAACTGCCTCAGTACTGCAAGCCTATTAGCTGACATCCTCGAAAATAAAGAGCCGATGTTGATCGTTGCAGACTATGACTGTGATGGGGCTACTGCCTGTGCTGTTGGCTTACGGGGCATGCGAATGTTAGGCGGCACTGATACACCAATTCAATTTTTAGTACCTAATCGCTTTACTATGGGCTATGGTCTAACACCTGAAGTCGTAGAACTTGCAGCGCAACAAAACCCTAAGCCAAAGTACCTTATTACCGTAGATAACGGAATCGCTAGTGAAGCTGGTGTAGATCGTGCACATCAATTAGGAATCGAGGTGATCATTACTGACCATCACCTCCCTGGAGAGCATCTTCCAAAGGCGCTGGCTATCGTCAATCCAAATCAGCCAGACTGTCACTTTCCAAGTAAAGCATTGGCTGGGGTTGGGGTCATGTTTTATTTATTGGTCGCATTACGTGCGGAGCTTCGTAAGCGAGGTAAATTTACCGCAGAGACTCAGCCTAAGATTGAGAATCTTTTAGACCTCGTAGCGCTGGGAACCGTTGCAGACGTTGCTCAGCTCGATAGAAATAATCGAATTATGGTTTCCAATGGTTTAAAGCGTATACGCTCCGGAATATCCCAGCCAGGAATGCAAGCCCTCTTCCAAGTGGCAATGCGAGATCCGCGCAAAGCCAATACTTTTGACCTTGGATTTGCAATTGGCCCCAGACTGAATGCCGCTGGTCGCTTAGCAGATATGAGTTTGGGTATTCGCTTACTACTCACTGATAATCCAGATGAGGCGCAAGCGCTAGCTCAAGAGCTAGATAGAATTAATCGTGAGCGTCGCGTGATTGAAACAGGCATGCAAGAAGCCGCACTAGCCCATCTTGCTGAAGATCAATTAACAGGCACTCTTTCTGAACGAACCAGTATTTGTCTTTGGAACCCAGAGTGGCATCAAGGTGTTGTGGGCATTGTGGCCTCGCGATTAAAGGAGCGCTTTAATCGTCCTGCAATTGTTTTTGCTCCAGCTGATGGTGCTACAGGTGAGAAATTACGAGGCTCTGGACGATCACTGACTGGTTTTCATCTCCGCGATG
>CAJARE010000299.1 GCA_903944255.1 uncultured beta proteobacterium | reverse complement strand
GGCGGCGTCAATTTTTTAATAGAGAATTCGGTCAATTACAAGACTGTGCTCAATATCCAAACTTTAGTCGATCAAATCGGATCCCCAAAATGGCCATGGCCGGTTGACAATGCGATGGTGTTAAAAGGCAAAGGACTCTACGAAATAAATTGCACGTCATGCCATGGGATTAAACAAGGCCAGCCTCGACCCGGCAATCCCTACACATGGGCAACGCCTGTTCAAAATGTAAATACAGATAGCTCGTACTATAAAAACTTTGCCGTAGGCAAAGGCACCTCGGATAGTGGCATTTTAACTGGCCTCACTATCCCTTTTTCTAATCCCATTTCTACGGTGCCCGCATCAGGGGCTGCTATCGTCTCGTTATTCGATGTGGCAAATTCGTCTGCCTTGGTGCAACTCAACCCACTCATTAATCTGAGCATCAAAGCCCCCGAGCGTACTGAGGGATCGTTTGAGTCTAAAGTTTTACAAGGTGTCTGGTCATCAGCACCCTATCTCCATAATGGTTCTGTACCAACCTTGGCTGCACTGTTAACTCCTTCTGCATCCCGTCCAACAAGTTTTCAGGTTGGGCCCGTCTACGACACCACCAATGTTGGTCTTGCAACTGATCAACCTGGGGGCTCTGCAACGGTGCGTGTAACAACAGACTGCTCAACGATGAATGGTAATAGTAATTGCGGACATGAAGGACCTGGGTTCGGAACCGATTTAACGCCAGATGAGAAAAAGGCTTTGATCGAGTACCTAAAAACCCTGTAACTTAAATATCGTAATTTTTTTCTATTTGATCTGACCTAATTTTAAGAGTGCAGCTCATGCGAGATTAATTTTGTGTTGAAGGACTGCTGTGGGTCGACTTCTGCCTTTATCAGCCGGCGGCTTTAATTGTTTCTGCCCCCATTAGTAAAGCAGACCCTCATGAGCAAATTAAGGGGGTTTTCCCATTTGCGTGATTTTGTTATATTTGCAATTATTTATCAGTAACAACTTTCGAATATAAAAGTTATCAGTTATCAAAAATATGATGAATCTGCTCGAATAATGCCCTCACCCTTTATGTTTATTCGAGCGCTTTTACTCGTATTTCCGATTTTTATGCTGGCAGGCTGTGGTAATGGTGGTGGGAGTAGCTCAACTGCAACGACTAGTAATGTAATCTCTATTAATCAAGGCGCTGATTGGTCTACTGAAAACCAAGCAGAATTCTATTCTAAGGATCAAGGCTCTTGGATCATTCCATACGCATGGGCAGTTGCTCTAAAATTACCCGACGGCCAGTCTTTCTTAAGCAGCTTAACCAGCACTTACGGCTATTTGCCCAGCCCAGTAAGTCCATCCAATCCAGAGGGTCTGCCAGTGGGATTTTTAGTGGCCAATCCCGGGACCAATAATCAGCAGTTTTCCATGAATTGTGCTGCATGCCATACCCGTCAAATTCAAGTATCAGGTGTAAATTATCGGGTTGATGGAGGCCCAGCCTTTTCTAATTTATATGCCTTCTTTCAAGGCCTCGATCAAGCAGTTGGCTATACGCTTTCAAATCAAGCCGCATTTAATGCATTTCAGGCTGCTGTTCAGGTTGAGGCAAATGAATTGCGGGCTCAGTTAACGCAATGGTACATACCTTACAACAGCCTTATGAGCAAAGCATTACCAACAACGCCTTGGGGTATTGGTAGGGCTGACGCAGTTGGTATGATTCAAAATCGATTATCAGGCCTGGATATTGGCCCAGCATCAAATAGTCATGTGATTGAAGGAAATATAGCGGTAGCTGCTCAGCCCGTACGCTATCCTTTTTTGTGGAATTCATGGATACAAGACTTTAGCGAGTGGGCCGGTACCAATGTCAATGGCAATCCATCCTATGCTTTAGCGCGTAATTCGGGTCAAGCAATCGGAGTCTTCGCCCATTTTTTTCCTCAAGCAGATCCAGCGGTACCAGGCGGTGTTAATTTCAAGACGCAGAATTCAATCAAGTACGATAACTTGTTGCGGACTGAACAATTGGTGCGCCAAATAGGGCCGCCTCAATGGCCCTGGGCAATCAATCGGCAACTAGCTAATCAAGGGTGGGCATTGTTTGAGGCGAACTGTGCCTCATGCCACAAGGTACAGCCTGGAGCCCCTCGTCCAGGCAATAGCAATACCTGGCTTACTCAAGTGATAGATATTGGAACAGATAGCTCGTACTATTCAAACTTTAACATCCCCACCATTAGCAGCGGTATTTTGAGTGGAATCACACCTCCTTATGAAACTAATCCCGTGCCAGCTACTGGAGCAACCTCAATCAGTTTGGTAACCGCAGCAAATGTTTCTGCACTAAAGCAATGGGATCCAAATATTGATTTAAGTATTAGGCCGCCAACGCGGCCATGTAACTCTGGTGCTACGCGATCTTCTGACGCTCCTAATGGCAATGGCAATTGTTTTGCTTATGAATCCAAGGTGATACAAGGGGTTTGGGCATCTGCACCCTTTCTTCATAATGGCTCTGTTCCGACCCTGGCTGCATTGCTAACTCCTCAAGTATCACGTCCGAGCAGTTTTCAGGTTGGTCCTGTCTACGACACTACCAACATTGGTCTTGCAACTACTCAACCTGGAGGCTCTGCAACCGTCCGTGTAACAACGGATTGCTCGATTCAGGTTGGCAACAGCAATTGCGGGCATGAGTATGGCACCACTCTATCCCCAAATGAAAAGAGTGCTCTATTAGAGTATCTTAAAAACCTGTAACTTAAATATCGTAATTTTTTTCTATTTGATCTGACCTAATTTAAGAGTGCAGCTCATGCGAGATTAATTTTGTGTTGAAGGGCTGCTGTGGGTCATAAGCCGCCGCCCAACCCTCATTTAAAAGGACGCTTAAAAATGTCGGTTTACTCGACAAATTAGACATCTGACCATCCAACCGCCTGCAGATGTCTTCTCATATCCACAGCAGTCCTTCAACACAAAATTAATCTCGCATGAGCTGCACTCTTAAAATTAGGT
>CAJARE010000298.1 GCA_903944255.1 uncultured beta proteobacterium | reverse complement strand
CTGGAAGAGCATCAACGCGACCATGCTTTGTACATGGCCTTTGCGCCTGCAGACAATCCTCAAATTGCCTTGGCCATCGTGGTTGAAAACGCAGGCTTTGGTGCAGCCCAAGCGGCGCCCATTGCCAGGCGTGTTTTTGACTATTGGTTATTGGGAGATTATCCTAGCGTTGAAGACATCGAGGCCTCACAAAAAGGCCTGGCATCAACGCCCATTGGCAAGCGCAGACGCAAAGAAGATATTCAGCTTGTGCCGAGCGAAGGCGTGGTGGGCAGCATTAAAAATCGCTGATCAAGTGGTGCGGCTGGCGGGGATCGAACCCACGACCCTTGGCTTCGGAGGCCAATACTCTATCCACTGAGCTACGGGCGCCATCTTAAAAACGGATATACAACTATTGTAAGTGTCTATAACCCTACGCTCTAGTTATAATCACGGCAAACCAACTAACCCCCCAAAAATACATTCCTATGAGCAACGAGCACGGAAATCTAATTAAGAACCCAAAACAACTCATCATCATGGTGTTTGCCAGCTTTTTTGTGCCCCTGATTATCATTTTATTGTTGATGGTGTTTGTAAATAACGGCAAACGTGTGGACTCTTCAGCGGCAAGCGATCAATTGATTAAGCCGGTTGGCCAACTCAATTTTAAAGATGCCAGCGCCCCACGTGTGCTGCAAACTGGTGAGCAGGTATATAAAGCCGTTTGTGCTTCATGCCATACATCAGGCGCTGCAGGCGCACCAAAATTTGGTGATTCTGCTGCATGGGCCACGCGCTTAGGTAAAGGCTATGATGGTCTATTGACTGCAGTATTGAAGGGCAAGGGCGCAATGCCTGCACGTGGTGGCGCAAGTCCCACAGATATCAGCGATTACGAATTAGGTCGCGCAGTGGTGTACTTGGCCAATTCCGCAGGTGGAAAATTGGCTGAACCAAAAGCCCCAGAGCCAACCAAATAATCATCAACTCCCAAAATAAAAAGCTGGCTCTATGCCAGCTTTTTATTTTTCATTGTCGCGGTTATTTTTGATATCTAAGGCCGCTTGATAGGCCTCCTTCTTCGGCAGGCCTAATGCTTGTGAAAGAACCGCTGCAATTTCCTTGCTACCCAAATAAGGACTTAAAGCATCCGCCCACTTTAGTAGTTGCGCATGCCCTGGAGCCTGATCTGTACTGGCTTGACGCCCTGCCACGAGAATGACAAACTCACCTTTTAAGCTTTCTGCATTTTCAAGCCACTGCATAATTTGTTGCGCTTCAAGCGCGACAATTTGTTCAAATTTTTTCGTAAGCTCGCGACCAAGTAATATTTTGCGCTCAGGCTCCAGGTGCTTGGCGAGCAATACGAGTGTTTCATCAATATGATGTGGCGATTCAAAAAAAATGCTGGTTTTTTTGCTACTACTTATATCGTTCAAAAGCGCATCACGCTCTTTTATTTTATTGGGCCAAAACCCTAGAAACTGAAATCGTCCATCTGAATTCAGCATCACAGAGCCTGAAGCAGAAATGACAGCGGCAACAGCGCTTGCGCCAGGGATTGGAATGATCCGGTAGCCAGCCTTCTCGACCTCGTTGACTAATCTGGCGCCAGGATCTGAGATGCCAGGCGTACCTGCATCAGAGATATAGGCCCAGCGTTCATTATTAGCGAGATGTTGAATGATATTTTGAGCGCCCACAATCTCATTGTGTTCGTGCAATGCAATACATTTTTTATGAATTCCAAATTGCTGTAAGAGTGCAGCGCTATGTCGCTTGTCTTCACAGGCAATGCCATCCACAGCATTGAGAATATGAAGCGCACGCAATGTGATGTCTCCTAAATTGCCAATAGGCGTTGCAACCATATAAAGCGCCCCGGCTGGTAAATCTTGCTGCTTTAAAAATTCAAATGCGCCAGCTTCCATAGGGGTATTTTGTATGCGAGAGTGATCAATAAGTAAGAGGATACGTTGCTTTTTGTTTATCTTGGCGACATCTATACATCTTTTGCCTTTGGCGCATAATATTGCTATGGATAAAAATACAATTGAACGTTTGCGTCAGAGGGCATCCCAACATTTTTTAGACAGTATTGCGGTGAAGCAAGAGGCCGAAAAAGTGCTCCCAGAGTCAGTTGCTCAGGCCGTGGTCGCTATGGTCGACTGCTTGCGAAGCGGTGGCAAAGTAATGGCCTGTGGCAATGGTGGTTCTGCCGCAGACGCACAGCATTTTGCTGCCGAACTCATTGGACGCTTTGAAAGAGAGCGCCAAGAATTGGCGGCGATTGCTTTAACAACGGATACATCGATTCTTACTGCGGTTGGAAATGACTACAGCTACGAAGAAGTATTTAGCAAGCAAGTGCGCGGGCTTGGCAAAAAAGGCGATATCCTACTCGGAATTTCTACATCTGGAAACTCTAAAAATGTCGTTAAGGCTATTGAGGCGGCCAAAAAAATAGGCATCAACATTATTGCTTTGACTGGTAACGGCGGCGGAAAAATTGCTAGCCTATTGGGTGTTAATGATATTCATCTTTGCGTGCCATCGAATCGGACTGCACGGATTCAAGAAACCCATTTAGTTTTGCTTCACGGATTATGCGATGGTGTTGACCATCTTTTGCTTGATTAATTTTAGAAAGCGTTCAAATGCAACTTCAAACTCTCAGTAAATTATTGATTGCCATTATTGCGGCATCACAACTGTCTGCATGTGGCGTTATTGCGGTGACTGGCGTTGCTGCTTCAGCAACCATCATGGCAGATCGTCGTACACCAGGAGTGCAAGCAATTGATAAAGGTATTGAGCTTCAAGCATCCGGCGCACTCGATCAAAAGTTTGGAGACAACGCCCACATCAATATCACTTCATTTAATCAGAAAGTATTGTTGACTGGTGAGGCAAAAACGGCAGCCATTAAAAGAGATGCCGAGTCGTACGTTAAAGGCATGAAGAATGTGCGCTCTGTATTTAATGAATTAATCATTGGTCCAAATAGCACCTACACCATGCGTGCTAATGATGCTTACCTAGAGTCGAAGATCAAAACACAAATGATTTTTACTCAACAGCTCCCATCTAATTCGATGGTTATTACTGCTGAGGGAACTAGCATTTATTTAATAGGCATCTTGACCCAAAGTGAGGCAGACCTCGCGAAAAAAATTGCCAGCAATACCAATGGCGTGAAAGATGTTTACGCATACTTTGACATTATTTCTGATGGAGAAAAAACGCGCTTAGAAAAAGCGGGAAAAGCGGATGAATCGCAACCTGTAAGCCCTCCGAAATTTCAATAATTTGTAAAAGGATTTGGGTAAGCATGTTGTGGCGATTAGCAAAAATATTTTTTTATTTTCTGATTCTATTTTTGAGCTTGCAAACCACTCATGCGGCAACCAATGATCAACAAGCGCTTGCGCTTGCAAAGCAAAATGCTTGCTTAGGTTGTCATGCAATTAATAAAAAAATTGTTGGCCCAAGCTTTGAGGCTGTCGCATTGAAATATAAGAATGATTCCAGCGCACAGACATTTTTAAAAAACAGAATTTTGAAAGGCGGCGCAGGGTCATGGGGCGTCGTTCCCATGCCAGCTAATGCAAAGTTAAGCGATGCAGATTTATCTCTCTTGACTAACTGGATACTGCGCGGCGCACCAAGCGCGAATTAAATTGCTAACTTAGGCCTACCTAAGAACCAACACCAGGCTTGTTTAGATTGTTTGAGGTTAGATTTCATTGCATAGTCCAAATCGGCCCATTGCTCATTAGCCGCTTCTTCCACAATCGTTGCTGGGCTTGCTGGTGAGAGTTTTAGACAAGCATCTGCATCACCATAAGCATATTCAACCAGCATGTCAGCCTTTTGAGCAAGATGCAGCATTACCTTGTTGCTTACTAGGCAATGAACATATAAGGTTTCAATACGAGTATTGCGTGAGTGCACTGCCGAGCGTTTTAAGAGTGCCGTGCCAAGGCCTTTAGCGCGCCCTTCTGGCAATACAGAAACACCAAACTCTGCTGCGCGTGGCCGGCCTTCAGCCTCTGGCAAATAAGCCAAATGCGCCATTCCAATGAGACTGAGTTCAGCATTAAAGATGCCAAAAATCGTGTCTTTGTTGAAATCTAGACGTTCAACGTATAGAGCAATGACCTCATCAGGAGTTTGGGTCCCGAATCGAAGGCGGCGATCTTCATCATTTAACTGCAATAAATGACCGAGGATTTGATCTCTGTGCCCAGTATGAAGTTCGCGAACAGGAATAGCCTGTCTTGCGGCATAAGGCGTGCTGGGTAAGTGATCATTAGCTAATTTATTGTGCATAGCAATATATTAGCAGTATTTAAGGGTTTTCCCTAATATATTGACAGGGCAGCATGAATCGCTTTTGAGGGCCTTAGATGTAGGCCTACCCTGGGCTAAATTCGTCAATATTTCAATATTTTTTTGAAATTGACCTCTTAATTTGATGGAATTTTCTTAAAGTAAGAAAAAACCCTCCTTTTTTAGGAAAAAGACTGCGAAAGGTGTTGACAACCCTATTTATGTATGTCATAGTCTCACCTCTTCGCTGAATGTTTTTGAAAAATGATTCAGCCCCTCTTTAAAAATTAGTCAACCGATAAATGTGGGTACTAGGCGAAAGCATCCAGTCCTTCGGGACAGATGTAAACAAATAGTACTCATAGACAGTAAAAAGATTTGGTTTTATTACCAAGTCAATTTCTTGAATGAGTGCGACGATCCGCAAGGATCACAGGAATTGAACTGAAGAGTTTGATCCTGGCTCAGATTGAACGCTGGCGGCATGCCTT
>CAJARE010000297.1 GCA_903944255.1 uncultured beta proteobacterium | reverse complement strand
GGGCTTGATATCCTCTTCTGGAAAGATCAGACGTGGAGGCAAACGAAAAAAAGAATGAATAGTCACACCCTTCACTTGTAGTGCCGCTACACCGGTTGGCGCTACCACCACCACATTACCCCGAATATGCTCACGCAGATAGCCAATTAAGGTCGTCTTGCCCGTGCCGGCTTTACCGCTAACGAAGATATAGGGATCGTGGCGCTCAATAGCATCAATGACCGCCTGGTATTCAGGGGTGATTTCAATATCGGAAGCTATGGGGGTTGTTTCGCTACTCATTTTCTAGGAGAACTATACTCCCACAGACTTTAACCCACCCGAGTTAACAGCCTTTAGCTAGATTTGCACTAGCTTGAGATTTTCTAATGCGATATCAAAGTCATAATTTTCAATATGCTTTAAAACTTGCTTTAGCTGGAGTGATGCTGGACTACCTTGAACTTGCTCCAAAATATCAACCAAACAGTCCCCCGCATCCCCATCATTTTCCTCAAGCAGGCGCTTTAAAGCATCTAGTTTTTGCTGAATCTGCTCAGGATCAAAAGAAAGGGGCGGAGAAGACCCGCTCACAGCACATCCTTGGAAAGATGAAACTCAATGGCCACGTTGACCCTGATCTCTTTGATATCTTTATCTGGGAAAAAGTTTACGAAGAATATGCGCAGAAGTTTTTAGAGCCCCATCTGATTGATGCAATTGATTTTAGCCAGGTCCCCGGATACTCTCCGCCGCCAGCAAGCTAGCAAAAAGCGATCTCAATCCAACATACGCGTACGATTGATTTCAATAGTCCGAGCAATAGATTGCTGGGTATTTTTTCGAATGACATGATTTTTGGCGTTTACTGAAAAATTACCTGCCACTTGCGCAATCCGCTCAATAACCTGCTTCGCCCAGACGATTCTTAAGCCATTTTTTGACGCGAGCTCAAGCAAATGCCTTTTGCCTGGCTCACCCCCTTCTCCAACAACATCCATTTGATGCTCGCCACCAGGCCCATGATTAAACGTGAGATCGTAACAAGGCGCAAGCTCCCAAGTAAATTGGGCATTCATCCTGAATGAAAAGTTTTTAGCGTGATCATCTCGATTATTAAAAATGACATTAAAGACGCAACGCTCAAATGCTTTTTGGACCTCTCGCTCGCTTTGGGTTAGCAGACGCGTAGCGCGTAAAAGCGTTTCGTAATCAACGCTAGGCACCCTAAAATCTGCATTCAGAAAACCTGCCAAAGTATGAACGGGAATACGTAGCTCATTCATTCGATCAAATCGCTGAACTCCAAAGCCAGCAAATTGAGAGCCTAGATCGAAATATTGCGTACGAGGTATTTCTAACTGGCAAGCTCTTGCCATAATCGCGTATAAGTCTTCAATTGCACAAACCTCTTTATGCTCATTGAGCGCCTGAAATTTAATCAGCCATGGCTCACCCTTTCCAGAGTCAAGCGTATTAATCATCTGCGTCGACTGATCATATTGAACCAATGCCTTTGGCCTCGAACCGTGTGGTGAACCACCTATTAACATCAACTCTTTTAAAGCCTCACTGTCATGGCCAACAACTTCTTGATGAGCTTCCCTTGCAAGCTTGAGCAAAGTAAAGTCAGATAATGGTAACTTTATATCGGTAGCAGGTCTAAAAGATAGAGCACCCATTGCCCGATCACCAATAATTCCCAGTCGATATAAAGGAGATATTTGCCTTCGATCTAAACCGATTTGCGTGATTAAACGATCCATCAACACCATTCCCCAACCATCTGGCAAAGCGTCAGCAATCAAACCAGGTAGTCGATGCTGATGAGCCGGAAACGCTTGATAAGCTTGGGCTTGGAGTTTGAGATGCCGCGGTGATAACTCAATGCCACGAGTCAAGGCTTGCGCTGAATATTCAAATAATAAATGCGTACCGTCATCAGCCAGGGTACCTAATACCCAATTCTCTCCCCAACCATTAAAAAGCACTTCAATCTTTTTCATGTCGCATTCCTAGATTGAGATGCTGATTTAGCATGACGTGGCGCACGTACCCGCCCCGCTCGACTGAGGCGCTCCATCATCGCTATAGAAAGAGGTCTGCGCTCGAATAGAGCTTGCAAATCACCCACCAAGCCCAAGGCAATGACTACCCGCACAAAATTTTCTAGGGTGGATTGCCCCCGAGATTCAATCAATTTAATAGTGCTGATGCTAACGCCGGATTTCAAGGACAGATCTGCCTGAGCCAATTCCAGTGCTAGACGTTTAGTGCGCAAGCGTTTGCCAAGCTCATGCCGAACTTCTTGCTCCGTAGCAAAACCCATATCCAGCATATTACCCCTTTGGATGCCTATATTTCTTAAGGGTTTATTTTACTAATTTATGGGGCTAAAGACTACTCTAATAGCCTACTTTTAAACTATTAAATCCATAAATTGTGATTAATAGTTGTTTTTCAGGCTATTAATTCGGAGATAGAGTTGACTTGACTAATACAACCTGGAGTTACTTACCCGGCGAATTTCTGTCACCAATACCAGCCATTTACGTTAATTCATTAAAAAATATTCAGAATATTCTTGATAAATAGTATTTATCTACTAGTTCCCAGAGATACACCGAAAGCCAATATAGACCACCGCGATATCTCCCTGCTTGGACTCCACATCAGACTCTTTCTGTCGCTCTGGCCCATACCACCAAGATGCACCACGGGTAATGTAGCCACCATTGCGCTCGGTGGCAGTCCACTCCCATACATTGCCACCCATATCGAGCAAGCCATTCACGCCCGGTTTAGTGACACCAGCAGGCACATGTCCTGTGCCACGATTCAGGGCGCCTGCAGGCGCAACACCGCGATAATCACCGCAACCACTTAAGCAATGGGAAACAGCAGGTGTGTTGCCGCCCGGAAATGGATAGCGCTGTCCCTTAGTAAAACTTGCGGGAGGATTGGCTCTTTGCTCAACAAAGGCGGCACTAATCCACTCGTCATTCGTAGGCAAGCGTTTGCCATAAAACTGGCAGACTGATTGCGCTTCCGCTTGATTAAGATGCACCGCTGGCTCACTACTCTTTGCAGGATCGCCGTAAGGGGTTTTCCAGGTCCAACCCAACTTCTTCACAAAACCTGCCTCGTAAGAGAGCCCGCCGCCATTTTTTTCGGCTTGACTAACAAATCCCGTGGCATCAGCAAAGGTTTTCACATCATCAATGGTCATCTCGGTTTGATCCCAAGATAGATTGCCAATCTTTACTATGGGAATAGTGGATACGGGAGCGCTAAGAGCGGTTGAGGGTCTCAACATAAAATACAGCGCAATGATCGAAAGCAATACGCCAAAGATGATCGGGAGAATGTCAAATTTTTTCATGAATAGAATCTAAAAAAATAAAAAGGCTCCGCATAGGGAGCCTTAGGATACTGCAATATTCGGTGGGGCGAACGACGGGGCTCGAACCCGCGACAACCAGAATCACAATCTGGGACTCTACCAACTGAGCTACGTCCGCCACTGAAGATCTCAGATTATAGCTTTTGAGGCAAAACCCTGTCAAAAATGGCTTGGATGCTTGAT
>CAJARE010000296.1 GCA_903944255.1 uncultured beta proteobacterium | reverse complement strand
GTATTGATTTGGGCCGCAAAATCGCCAAAGACGCCGAAGCCTTTAAAATATAAGCTGTTTCTAAACTAGGTTTAAGGCGCAGCTCAGTTGAGCAGGTCTTAGGCCTGGCATTTTATTTAACACTTAAAGTAACGCTTAAGGCCTCATGCAGCTTAACTTCTTTTCTTTTGAAAAATCTTCTCAAAGTCGCCTAGCCATTTGGCAATTGGCATTGATTGCTTTTGGTTTGCTATTTTTACGCGCCTGGCCAAGACTGTTTTATCCCGATGTGTGGGATGAGGACGGCATTCAAAATCTTTATGGATTTTTGTCTCGGGGATGGATTGATATGCTCACTCCCGTGAGTGGCTATCTCATTGTGATCCCTAAAACAATGACTTATCTCTCGGCCTTAATTTCGATTACCTATTACCCGTTACTCAGCACTATTTTTACTTGGATTTTTACCGTCTTTGTATTTGTCACGATTGCCAAAGCGCCTACCTATTTAAAGGGCGGTATCTGGTTGGCGGTATTTTGCGCATTACTACCAACCAATCCCGAAGTATTTGGCTTGCCCTTATATAGCTTTTGGTGGGCTTCTTTATTACTACCAATCTTAGTATTTTGGGATGAGAAAAAATCCCATTTTGGCTTTCGGGTATTTTTGCTACTGATTGCATCCATGTCTTCGCCATTTTGCGTAGCAACACTCCCACTATTTTTTATTCGTGCCTATGTGCTGCGTAAGCATCGCGTTGAAATCATTCTGGCTATTCTTGCCCTCATTATGACGGTAACGCAGTTTTGGATTATGTATCCTCAAACTTCGTCTTTTGTTCCGGCGCTCCTATATAAAGTACTTCCCCGTTTCTTGGGTGGCTACACCGTTGTGAATCTGTATCCCGCTTTGGCTTGGCTCGGTGCGTTTGCCTTGCTCATTTATGCGCTTGCTGGAATTGTGCGCAATCGCCAGTCTTGGGTGCTCTGGACTTTAGGTTATTTGGTGGTTATTAGCATCATCATGTCGGTTATTAGAACTCACATTAATGATTTAGATCAATCGGTTGGTGGGCCGCGCTATTTCTTTTTCCCTTATATCTTCATTAGTTGGTATCTAGTGCAACTGGTATATCTAGATCGCGCGAAATGGTTTCGTTTGATTGGAGTTGGATTTTTGGGTTTATCGTTGATTAATATGATTCCCGTCTTGGGTCGTAATCACGACAGCCTGTATTGGAAGAGCCACGTTTATAGTTGCGCTCAATTTGACAAGTATGAGTTGCCTGCCCATTTTGCTGGCAGCGCTGGCGATATCTGGCCTTTCCCAATTGATGGCGCGCTTTGCGCTGCTTGGTTGCAAAAAGATCCATTTGCTAGCCCCCCTAAGTCTACCTATCCCTATAAAGTCTTGAGAAAAATCAAGCCTGAAGATTATGCTAATTTTGATATCGCCAAAGCCTCGCAGGTCAAGCAGTCCCAATGGCAGGGCCAAGATTACGAGACGGTGAAAAGCGGCAAATTGAGTGTGCCAGCGGGCTATCGCATTATTGGCACTTACACCGGTAAACCCAATACAACTCCAAGCTCTGTAACGGTCCATCTGCGTCGTGGCCAGCAGATTTTGTATCGCACTGAATCAAACTCTGGCAATCAACAAGTCACTATTGCAGGGCATGAAGGTCAGTTTATTTCACGAGCATTAGTAGCGCCAAAGTGGATGATCTATGACTTTTCGAATCGACAATTACCTGATGAGTTTGATGTCATCTTTACTGATCGAACAGGTCCTGGCGAATGGTCTGCCATTGCCGTTAAGGAATAGCTTTTCTTGATAGCCAATCAGCGGTGATGCTCATGGACTCACAATTAGGATTTTCTCCTACAGTGCGCCGCTTGTTTTTGGCATTGGTGTGTTTGGCTATCTTGATCTATGTCGGATCAATCTATCGTTTTAGCTATAACATGCCTTACGGCGACGATTATGATGCGGTCTTAGGATTTTTGAGTCAATATTTGGCGGCTGATTCTTGGCAACGCCTTATTTTATTGTTCTCACAACATAACGAGCACCGCGTCTTGCTCACACATGCCTTTGAAGTGCTTGATTGGCAAGTCTTTGGCAAAGTCAATTTCACGCACATGATTTGGTTTGGAAATCTAGGCTGGTTATTGGTGGTGTATGCCATGTGGTCTTATGCTAAATCCCAATCAATTTCATTAATTGCTTTTGGACCCGTTGTTATCTTGTTGTTCGCCTTCTCGCATTACGAGATGATGACTTGGGCTATGACATCTATTCAGCAGTACTACCAGGTTCTATTTTCCATAGTAGCGCTGGGTTTAATGGTTAAGCATCGCTGGGTTGCATTCATTCCTTTTTTCTTGCTTGCAGTTTTTACTGGCGGCGGTGGATTAATCCTGATGCCTGTGCTTGTTCTGTATCTACTTTGGAGTAAAAACTATCGTTTACTGATTCCATTTTTGGCACTTTTCATAGCTACCCTGTGCATTTATTTCTACCTTTTACCCTATGTCAATCTGACGCCCTCTTCTAAATTTATGGGGGCGCTCTCTCGCCCGATAGATATGGCGACATTCGCTCTAGGCTTTATTGGTGGCGTGGGAAATATCCAATTGGTCGGGCTGGCCTCTATTCTCATTACGGGAGCACTTTTATTAGCCCTATTTGCAACGCAAGCGCGCTTCATGCTGAAAGAGAGTCCATTTTTGGCGTGGATGTGTGTTTATGTGGGCCTGACTGCTGGATTGGCTGCGATCAATCGTCTTGATATTGGAGTGCATGCCGGGGGCGATAGCCGCTATTCCGAATACTCCTTACTTTTTTGCTCCTGCTTATACTTATCTTCTTTGATGCGCTTTGATGCTGTTACAGGTCAAAAGAAAATCATCAGCTGGGCTTACGTACTATCAACCCTGTTATTCATTGGCTGGTATTTCCAGGCTTTCATACCACTCAATGATCGTCTCTATTGGCTCAAAAATGGATACGCCACCTATCCTGATCACGCAAAGGCCCACCAATTGCTAGATCAGGCAAGAGAAAAAGGAATTTTTCATTTTCCCAAGGAAAAATTAAAGTGGTGAACTACTCTTAGATTGATTGGTCTAGAGTTTTGCTAAGACAGCCACAACCCTTTCTTGCTCTTCCTTGCTAATCGAGTACCACAAAGGAAGACGCAAGAGTTGCTCTGATACTGCATCCGTTACTTTCATGGATCCATGGGCTCTGCCTAATTGCATGCCGGCCGGGGAGGAATGCAAGGGGATGTAATGAAAGGGCGCCATGATTTGAGCATCTTTAAAGTCAGCCAATACTTTTTGGCGATCCATTTTTGGGTTTAATAATATGTAATACAGGTGGCCATTTTGTTGGCAATCATCGGGAATAATCGGCCTTCTTAAAATGCCCTTTGCTTCTAGTGGTGCAAGCATTTGATGGTATTCATGCCAAATAGCCAATCTTCTTTCGGTAATGCCTTTTGCGTCTTCTAACTGCGCCCATAAAAAAGCGGCAATCAGCTCACCTGGTAAAAATGAGGACCCAATACTTTGCCAAGTGTATTTATCGACGGCGCCCCGAAAGAAGCGACTGCGATCGGTGCCTTTTTCGCGAATAATTTCTGCTTGGCTAACCAGTTTTGGGTCATTAACCAGAAGGGCGCCACCTTCGCCAGAAATAATATTTTTCGTTTCGTGAAAGCTTAAGGTGCCCATATTGCCAATAGAGCCTAGAGGCCTGCCTTTATAAGAAGACATTAAGCCTTGCGCCGCATCTTCTACTACGGCTAGATGATGTTGATTGGCAATTGCCATGATGGTATCCATTTCACAGCCAACGCCAGCGTAGTGCACAGGAACAATTGCTTTTGTCTTGGAGGTGATTGCACCTTCAATTAGTTTCTCATCAAGGTTTAGCGTATCAGGACGTATGTCTACAAAAACTGGCACTGCACCGCGAAGTGCAAAAGCATTCGCGGTGGATACAAAGGTATAAGAGGGCATGATGACTTCATCGCCAGGTTCTATATCGAGCAACATGGCAGCCATTTCTAAAGCAGCGGTACAGGAGTGCGTCAGTAATGCTTTTTTGGCCCCCGTATTTTTCTCAAGCCACTCATGACATTTTTTGGTAAACGGCCCATCACCAGCAAGCATGCCATTGGTATAGGCTTCGGTTATATAGACATGCTCTTTGCCAGTCATGTACGGCTTGTTAAATGGAATTTTCACTTTGTTAGCCTGTGGTAAATGTCTTTGGCATTTCTAAATCTAAAACCAAGAGAGCTATATAAATTAACCGCTGCTAAATTAGCAGCAGAGATGGAGCTGCTAATTTCACTGATCTCAGAGATAAAGAGCTCAGTGCAAACGGCAGACCATAAAAATTTGGCAATTCCTTGGCCTCTAAATTGGGAATGCATAGCATGGAGCACTAGATGGCTATTGTCTACTGCAATAAATCCTACTAATTTTTCATCAAAGTGAAGTCCGATTACCTTGCCTTCCTTATAGAGTTGCGTAAGCCAGTCATCGTAGCGTTGATCGGCTAAGGTTTTGGATAGATTAAAGTCTTTATGAAATCTGCCAAAAGTAAAAGCTTGCTTGCTAATTTGTAAAAGATCTTCAAGAGCAACCACTTTGTTTAAGGAGGCACGATTATCTTGATGGGCGACAAATTGTTCTTTTGAGCAAAACGGCTCGATCAAGGTGTCACAGTAATAAAAGCCTTGTTGTTCTAATGCTTGTTTATTGGCAAGCGGGCTTATTCGAGCTGTGTAGTGCCCTGGGTGTTGCTGGGCCCACTGAGCACTTTCCGGGGTAAATCCATCAATCTCATAGCAGGGGATACCAAACACTTTTTGGTCCCAAGGAGATTCATGAATATTGGTTGGTAGCATTAAGGGCCGTTGCTGAGTAAAAGCGTTAGGGAGATAGGGCTTAAGGTAAAAATATCTTTTGTTCAATAGACCAGAGCGAATTGGTCGACTTCATATCTTTCTTATAAACATACGAGCCCTTATATCCATAGTGTGATTTCAAGAATGCGCCTACCCTTGGGATTGAGCACAATTGGCTGTAAATAAGACCATTGGTGTCCTTATCGCTCCAATTCAGTTTCTGGCGTGCTGTGTCTAAAGCGGCTTTAGCTTCTTTTAGATAGCTCTTGTAGTCTTCACTGCGTTGTCCTGAGATCATCCGAAAGCCACCTAAAGGGTAGGTCACTCCG
>CAJARE010000295.1 GCA_903944255.1 uncultured beta proteobacterium | reverse complement strand
GCCGTGATAGCCAACTTTTCGGCAGATCGTTGGCTAACTTGACGTTTAACTTCTGTAGCAACATCATTATAGGGAAGTGTTTGTGCAGGATGGAACGTTACTACCCTCGCAGACACAAAGACGCCCGGTGAAACCTGGACTGCTTCGATATTACGTTTATTCTTCAGAGCTTCATCAGAAAATAGGGACTGCACAACTTTGGAACTAGCCAGAGGATGGTCTTTAGTTAAAGAGCTGATTCCGCTGCGAGTCAATCCTTTCTGACTTTGAATGCTTAATCTCAATTTATCTGCTGTTGGCTTAAGGCTATCTGATTGGTCATACGTCAGATTGGCAAACTGATCAGCTTTTTCACTAAAAGCTTTGGCATCCTCCTTAGGATCTGCCTTCAAAACAATATATTCAACATCTATAAATTCTGGACTAATAAAGAGCTTTGAATTAGCCTCATAAAAAGCTTGCAGCTCTTCTTGACTGGGATTTACCTTAGATAAATAATCCTTTGCATCAAACTGTAAGGATTGAACCTGGCGCTCTGTTTCATAGAGCGTAGAAATAATTCCAGATAATTTTGGGGAGGCTAACTCCGTTCTTGCAACGGAGTTTAAAAGTTGATTAATCTTCAAATCAAAAGCCTGGCTAGCGTAGAACTGCTCTTCATTGAGACCGTTGTTCGTCAGGAGCTGCTTAAATCGTGCGTCATCAAAGCTTCCATCTGGCTTATAGAGAGCTTTGATTTGAGGAATATTTTGAAGGCTTTTAATCAATAGTTCTTTGCCAACTTGTATTCGCAAATCCGTCACAGCGAAACCTAAGATTCTTTGTTGTAAAAGCTCACTCAATACTGCCTGACGAAAAGGCAAACTTTGGGCAATTTGTAAATTACCACCAGCACGTTCTGCTTGGCGTTTAGCGCTCATTTCTACTTCTTGAGCGGTAATTGGTTTACCGTTAACCTTCACCAAGTCGGTTTCTTTATCCAAGAATCCGGAATAGCTAGAGATTCCAAAAAAAGCAAAAGAAGGCACGATGACCAACATCAGTGCAAACTGCATTAATCTTTGGTGCCTGCGGATAGTATCAAACATGTAGTGGTTCGCTAGTCAAAATGATGAATGACCGTAGTTTACTAGGCACAAGGGGATCAAGGGTTCGGATGCCTTAAAGGGCAAGATAAAGCTAGAAATTTGGTGGGCGCTGACGGGATCGAACCGCCGACATTCTGCGTGTAAGGCAGACGCTCTACCATCTGAGCTAAGCGCCCCACATTTAATACAGCCCAAATTGTAACCTAAGCGTACTAAAGAGAGGGGTTTCCCATCAATTTCCCTCGGAATACGAGGAAGCATGATGATCAACCCACACTCTATTAGTGCTTCAGAACATCTCCCGAGGAAACCTTCTCGCTAGCTTTACTGGCCTCAGCAGCCTTTTTAGCTAACTCTTCAGGGCTAGGATCAGGCAAAGCCTCAGGCATACGCTCTAATGAAAGCTCTAAAACTTTATCGATCCAGCGTACCGGAATGATTTCTATTGCATTCTTCACGTTATCTGGGATATCGATTAAATCTTTGACATTTTCTTCAGGAATTAAGGCTAATTTGATGCCACCTCGATGTGCGGCCAGGAGTTTTTCTTTTAGACCGCCGATTGGCAATACTTCGCCACGTAGAGTAATTTCTCCAGTCATCGCTACATCTGAGCGAATGGGTATTCCAGTAAAGACCGAAACAAGAGCAGTAGTAATGGCAATACCTGCTGATGGACCATCTTTAGGAGTTGCACCATCAGGGAAGTGAATATGAATATCTTTCTTCTCAAAGGACTCGTCTGAAATTCCAAGACGTCTTGCTCTCGAGCGAACAACAGTCCGAGCAGCTTCTACCGATTCTTTCATCACATCACCAATCGAGCCAGTGCGAGTGATTACGCCTTTTCCTGGCATTGTGGCAGCTTCAATCGTTAAAAGATCACCACCAACTTCAGTCCATGCAAGTCCTGTAACTTGACCTATTTGATTCTCCTTACCGGCTAGACCAAAGTCATACATGCGAACAGAAAGAAACTTTTCTAGATTATCAGCATTGACAACAATCGGTGCAGCCTCTTTCTTGAGCAGTAATAGCTTAACTACCTTTCGGCAGATTTTGCTGATTTCACGTTCCAATGAGCGAACACCTGCTTCTCGCGTGTAGTAGCGGATCATATTGCGAACTGCGCTATCTTCGATTTTCAACTCATCTTTTTTCAAACCATTGTTTTTGATTTGCTTGGGAATAAGATAATTGACTGCAATGCTAGTCTTTTCATCCTCTGTATATCCGGCCAGACGAATAATCTCCAGACGATCAAGCAAAGGTCCGGGAATATTCAATGAGTTCGATGTCGCTACAAACATAACATCGGAAAGATCAAAATCAACCTCAACATAGTGATCTTGGAAGGTGTGATTCTGCTCTGGATCTAAAACTTCAAGCAATGCGCTCGCAGGATCGCCCCGAAAATCCATACCCATCTTATCTACTTCATCTAATAGAAAAAGTGGATTGCGAACTCCTACCTTGGTCAAACTAGATAAAATCTTGCCAGGCATAGAACCGATATAAGTCCTGCGATGCCCACGAATTTCAGACTCATCACGCACACCGCCTAAGGCCATTCGCACAAACTTTCGATTAGTAGCGCGCGCAATTGATTGACCTAAAGAAGTTTTACCGACTCCGGGAGGGCCTACTAAACATAAGATTGGCGCCTTAACGCGATCTACTCTTTGTTGAACTGCAAGGTATTCCAAAATACGTTCTTTAACTTTATCCAATCCATAGTGATCTTCATCTAATACCATTTCTGCATTAGTGAGGTCATTGTTAATTTTTGTTTTTTTCTTCCAAGGAAGGTTCACTAAAGTGTCGATGAAGTTACGAATTACTGTTGCTTCAGCAGACATGGGCGACATTAGCTTTAGCTTCTTAAGCTCAGACTCTGCCTTCTTGTTTGCCTCTTTAGGCATACGGGCAGCTTTAATACGCTTTTCTAATTCTTCTAGGTCGGCACCCTCCTCACCCTCTCCTAGCTCTTTCTGAATAGCCTTCACTTGTTCATTGAGGTAGTACTCGCGCTGACTCTTTTCCATTTGTCGCTTAACACGACCCCGAATGCGCTTTTCTACCTGCAAGATATCGATTTCACTTTCCAGATCTGCTAGAAGGCTTTCTAAACGCTGCACAACATCCACCATTTCTAGAAGACGTTGCTTTTGTTCTAGCTTGACAGGCAGATGTGCGCAAATGGTATCAGCTAGACGACTAGGATCATCTATGCCACCTAAGGAAGACAGTATCTCTTGGGGAACTTTTTTATTCAGTTTTACATACTGATCAAACTGAGCCATGATGGCGCGACGAAGTGCTTCGGTCTCATGTGCATCAATTCCATCCATAGCTGTGGGAGTTGCTTCGCAATTAAAGTAACCCATAGTGTCTTCAATTTGACTTACTTCAGCTCGTTGAACACCCTCAACAAGCACCTTGACAGTGCCATCTGGCAATTTAAGCATCTGCAATATATTGGCGATACAGCCAACTTCGTAGAGATCCTCAATGACGGGCTCATCTTTCGCCGCAGCTTTCTGCGCTACTAAAAGGACATTTTTGCCAGTTTCCATGGCTGCTTCTAGAGCCTTAATGGATTTTGGTCGCCCTACGAACAGGGGGATCACCATATGGGGAAAAACAACTACATCCCTTAATGGGAGCAAAGGTAGTTGAATTGGTTCAGAGGGTAGTAATAAGTGGCCAGGCATAGGGCAAATCCTCCAAAGTAATCTATTCTCAAGCCTCTTTATCTAGTGCTATTAGATTCAATAGCTACTAAATAGAGACATTATTCTTGAGTAGCATACTACCTATATGGGTAGCACTTTGAAAAAATCAAGGGAAAAAAGTGTAAAAAAGGCTCGAAAGTACCTAGAAAATAGCAAAAACCCTAAAAAATTAGGCTTTTTTGCTCAAATCTGGCTGTTCTAGATCTTGCTTGTAGACCAATAAGGGCTTGCCACCCTCAGCAATGCTAGATTCGTCGATCACTACCTTCTGGACATTCTTCAAGGATGGCAAATCGTACATCACGTCCATTAAAGACCCTTCAAGAATAGAACGCAGACCACGTGCACCTGTTTTACGGGCTATTGCTTTTTTGGCGATCGCTGAAAGAGCCTCGAGACGTACTTCAAGCTCAGAGCCTTCCATTTTTAGAAGTGCCTGATATTGCTTCACTAAGGCATTTTTAGGTTCAGTCAAAATCTGAATCAGGGCTGATTCATCTAATTGGACCAATGTTGCTACTACAGGTAAACGACCTATTAATTCAGGAATCAGGCCAAACTTAATGAGATCTTCTGGTTCAACCTCTATCAAAAGGTCGCTGATACCACGATCGTCTTTACCGGGTACGGCAGCATTAAATCCAATGCCCGTTTTTGCAGTACGCTGTTGAATCACTTTCTCAAGCCCATCAAAAGCACCACCGCAAATAAATAGAATATTGGTGGTATCTACTTGTAAGAAATCTTGATTGGGATGCTTGCGTCCGCCTTGCGGAGGTACAGAAGCCATCGTGCCTTCTACCAGCTTTAGCAAAGCTTGTTGTACGCCTTCACCCGATACATCTCGTGTAATCGATGGATTATCAGATTTGCGAGAAATTTTATCAATCTCATCGATATACACTATTCCACGCTGTGCTTTTTCAACGTTATAGTCGCAAGCCTGCAAAAGCTTTTGGATAATATTTTCAACATCCTCACCAACATAACCAGCTTCAGTTAGTGTCGTGGCATCGGCCATTACAAAAGGGACATCAAGCATACGAGCCAAGGTTTGCGCTAATAAAGTTTTTCCTGAACCAGTAGGTCCGATCAATAAAATATTACTTTTAGCCAGCTCAACACCATCTACCATTGCTTTAGCAGGTAATTTCGATTCTTTTTTATCGCCAGCCTCTACTGGCTTGCCGTCTTTATCTAACTTTTCCTTTTTAGGCTTAGGAAGATATTGCAAACGCTTATAGTGGTTATATACCGCAACTGCCAAAGTTTTCTTGGCATGATCTTGACCAATCACATACTGGTCTAGATTTTCACGAATCTCGTGCGGCGTTGGTAAAGAGTCAGCACCCGCTTCTTTAGGAAGCTTGGCAATTTCCTCTTGGATGATGTCGGTACATAAATCAATACATTCATCGCAGATAAAAACAGAGGGGCCTGCAATTAACTTCTTGACCTCGTGTTGGCTTTTTCCACAAAAGGAGCAGTACAGCACTTTTTCAGTTGTACTAGTAGATTTAGTGTCGCTCAAGTGTTTTGCCTAAGTTTCTGCTGAGGATTAAGGGCGTTTATCGATGACTTTATCGATCAGTCCATATTCGCGGGCTTGCTCAGCTGACATGAAATTATCGCGATCCGTATCTTTTGCAATCGTGTCAATTGTTTGGCCTGTACGATCAGCCAAGATTTTGTTTAATCTTTCCCGCAGATACAGAATTTCTCGTGCTTGAATTTCAATATCAGAAGCTTGACCTCTTGCACCACCTAGGGGTTGATGGATCATTACACGTGAATTGGGAAGTGCATAACGCTTGCCTTTCTCGCCTGCGCATAATAAAAATGCACCCATGCTGGCAGCCATACCCATGCACAAGGTACTGACATGAGGTTTAATAAATTGCATGGTGTCGTAAATTGCTAGGCCGGCAGATACCGACCCACCAGGAGAGTTAATGTACAAAGAAATTTCTTTATCTGGATTTTCGCTCTCAAGGAATAGCAACTGCGCGATCACTAGGTTAGCCGTCTGATCGTTTACTTCACCAACCAAGAAAACAACTCGCTCTCTTAGTAAGCGAGAATAAATATCATATGCACGCTCACCTCTTCCTGAGGTTTCAATCACCATTGGAACCAAACCTAATGCCTGAGGTTCTAAATTTTCAGATTGAAAACGATTCATGATGAAAGCCCTTTAAGAGTAATGGATGGCAGCTAATTAAAATTAATTAAGTTTGCTTAATTCCTCAAAGCTTACGGCTTTGTCGGTAACTTTAGCAAGCGATGTGAAATACTTAATAACATTATCTTCAAGAACAAGGTTTTCGATATCCTTAAGGCGGCTTGGATTGCTGTAGAACCAACGAACAACCTCCTTAGGATCTTCATAGGTAGCGGCTTGTTCATCAATTTCAGCTTTAATCTGATCTGCGGTAGCAGATAAGTTTTGCTTCTTGACTAATTCACTTAAGATGAGACCTAAACGAACGCGCTTTAGGGCTTGATCTGCAAATATTTCTATTGGAATTGGGGCATCTTTAGCATTCGGAACACCACGTTGCATGAGATCCTGGCGCGCGCCCTCTACTAAGCGCTCTTGTTCTAAAGTGACTAAAGATCTCGGAACATCTAGCTCGCATAAGAAATTAAGCTTATCCATCACCTCACTTTTCAATAATGAAGTGATGCGTCTATTGACTTCACGATCAAGATTTTCTTTTACTTCTGTACGCATCTTAGCAACACCACCATCGGTAACTCCCATTGATAATGCGAATGCATCATCGACAACTGGCATATGTGGCCAATTAACTGACTTTATGGTGATCGTGAACTCAGCTGTTTTTCCAGCAACATCCTTACCGTGGTAATCAGCTGGAAAACTTAATGGAAATGATTTACTGTCGCCTGCTTTTAAGCCTAAAGTTGCTGCCTCGAATTCTGGAAGCATTCGACCCTCTCCCAAAACATACTCAAAATTTTCAGCCTTTCCACCTGCAAACTCAACCCCATCAATTTTGCCAACAAAGTCAATGACAACCTGATCGCCAGCCTGCGCTGCTGTATTAGCGCCACCATCGCCATGGTCACCAGCTTGGCCGCGTGGATGGTAATGCACTTGCTGTTTACGCAAGACATCGATAGCGCGATCTATTTCAGCATCGCCAATTTCTGTAGTGTATTTGCTGACTTCTGCCTTTGAGAAATCACCAATCTTGACCTCTGGCAATACTTCAAAGAAAGCATCAAAAACAACTTTGTCAGCATTAAGCTCACTTTTTGGTTCTAGACGAGGTTGACCGGCGAGAGCTAATCCCTCTTTTTTACTCTCTTCATAGAAAAGCTCTGCAGCCTTATCAAATTGAAGTTCAAAATCAACTTGCATGCCATGCTGTTTTTCAACTATGTTCTTGGGAACTTTACCAGGGCGAAAGCCCGCCATTTTCATGGTCTTACCCATTTTTGATAAGCGAGCTTCACGCGCTTTTGCCAAATCAGCACGAGCGAATTCCAATGTCATTTTGCGTTCCAAGGAACCTAAGTTTTCTATTTGCACAGCCATTCTCGTCTCTTAATTGAAGATCAGGTTATGTGAAGTCCAGGCCAATTAGCAATCTTTTGGTGCGAGGAGGGGGACTCGAACCCCCACACCATTTCTGGCGTCAGGACCTAAACCTGGTGCGTCTACCAATTTCGCCATCCTCGCGAATATCCGCAAACACTGCCAAGCCTAAACTTCACTCTAAAGACCGTAATTCTACATTGCTTGGGGGTTTAGAGGATCTTGAAGGCTATGGGCTAAGCCCTATATAGATAAAAAGCTGGGTTTGCTCAGATATTAGGCTTTATAGAGCAAGGCTACCGCATGCACTGCAATGCCCTCTCCTCTGCCTAAATGGCCAAGTGATTCATTAGTCTTGGCTTTTAGATTGACATGACTTGGGGTTACGCCTAAGTCGCTAGCAATATTACGGACCATTTCAGGTAAAAATTCCGCCAATTTAGGTTTTTGGCAAATAATGGTGGCATCCACATTTCCAATATGAAAGCCCGCAGCCTGGACCTTCTGCAAAGCGGCCCTAAGCAAAATTCTGCTATCCATATCTTTAAATTGCGGATCAGTATCAGGAAATAACTGACCAATATCGTTTAATCCTGCTGCTCCTAGCAAGGCGTCAGTGAAAGCATGTAGCAATGCATCAGCATCTGAATGTCCCAACAACCCTTTGTCATAAGGAATATGCACTCCACCTAAAATCAGTTTACGGCCCTCTGATAGAGCGTGGACGTCATAACCTTGGCCAATACGAAACTGTGGAATATGTTGAGCGCCTTGAGTCATATTGTCATCATCATTATTTGGTTGACTGGAGTAGTAATTCCATTAAATCCCAATCTGCGGGATGGGTTACTTTAAAATTTCGGGTTGCACCTTCAATTAATAGGGGCTGAAAGCCTGCTAATTCCATTGCGCTCGCTTCATCAGTAATATCAGCCTCAAGTCGAATTCCATTGACTAGAGCCTCATACAAGTCATTGATAGCAAACATTTGTGGGGTCTGAGCCTGCCATAAATGCTGACGCGGTATGGTCTTTTCTGAATGTGGAATATTGCCTGCAATCACAGAATCGAAATCAGCCTGCTTCAAGGTATCAGCTAAAGGTATTGCCAGTAGGCCACCTTTACTATTCATACCCACAGCAGCAATCAACTTTTCAATTAAATCTGGGGTAATACCAGGCCTAGCTGCATCATGTACCAATACCCAATTACTACCATCAATGCCAGACTCAAGCAAAGCAGCTAAGGTATTACGGACAGTTTCTTGACGGGTTGCTCCGCCTGAAGGCAGAAATTGAATGGGTTTACCCCCATTAGCAAAGGTTTTTACGATCGGATGCTCAGCAAACACTGGATTGACTCCAACCCAAATTGATTCAATATGGGGACACTGCATAAAAGCCTCAACAGCGTATGCCAACATGGGCTGGCCAGCTAATTGCTGAAATTGCTTCGGGAGCTCTCCTCCAAGACGCAGGCCTGATCCCGCTGTAGGGATTAGCGCATGACATTTTCTGTAAGGTTGATTTGCTGAGCTCATACCTGATTCTATAATGAGCGAAGATGTCTGATGCATTAAATCTAGCACCCCCCATACCCGCTCCACGGGCTGGGCAGCGCTTTACCTTTTCTGGCCTGATTGGGTCAGCAGATTCTGCCCTCATAGCCCAATCCGCACTTCGTTACCGCAATGATTTTTCAGTCATGGTCATTTTTTGTGCTCAAGCACAAGAAGCGCAACGTTTACTCGAGGAAATACCTGCTTTTGCGCCTCAGTTAAAAACCCGGCTTTTGCCTGACTGGGAAATTCTGCCATACGATCATTTTTCGCCTCATCAGGATTTAGTCTCAGAGCGTCTAGCGACCCTGTATGAGTTATTGAATGGAAGTTGCGATATTGTTTTAGTTCCAGTCACTACAGCTTTACAAAGACTTGGTCCACCTCATTTTTTATCTGGTCACACCTTCTTCTTTAAACAGGGTGACAAACTTGATGAGGCTTCATTAAAACTTCAGCTACAACAAGCTGGTTATGACCCAGTCAGCGCAGTCATGCGTCCTGGAGAATATAGTATTCGCGGTGGATTAATCGACTTATATCCGATGGGCTCAAGTCTTCCTTATCGATTGGATTTGTTTGGAGATGAAATTGAACAAATTCGAGCATTTGACCCAGATACCCAACGCAGTCTTTATCCAGTCAAGGAAGTCCGTTTGCTACCCGGTCATGAATTTCCATTTGATGATGCGTCGCGAACAGCCTTTAGGAGCAAATGGCGCGAGGTCTTTGAAGGAGACCCTACTCGCTGCTCAATTTATAAAGATGCTAATTTGGGTATCCCGAGCGCGGGAATTGAATCTTATCTGCCGATGTTTTTTGAAGAGCAGTCAAATGTATTTGATTACTTTCCTCGTTCCGGCGATCCAGTATGGATATGGAATACCGGCGATATTGAAGAAACAATTCGCAGTTTTTGGAAAGATACGCAAACTCGTTATGAATTTCTAAAGCACGATCTTGATCGCCCTATTCTGCCTCCTAAGGAATTATTTTTAGATGTAGATGAATTCTTTTCATCTTCAAAACCACACGCACGAATTACTCTTGAACATCAATCAACAGATCAAGCTCAGTTCTTGCCAGTACCAGATATTGCAGTTCATCGACGTGACGCAGATCCGCTTGCAAAACTCAGAGCTTTAGTGTCAGTAGAAAATGTGCGCATACTCATTTGCGCAGATAGCGCCGGACGAAAGGAGTCGATTCGTCAACTATTAGAAGAAAGTAATTTAGTTTCAGGGCCGAACGGTGTTACTTTATTCCCCCTAAAGCCTGATGGCTTTGAAGGTATTGCAGATTTTATTAAAAGTAATAGCCCCTTTGGGCTAGTCATTGCACAGCTGTTCAATGGATTTTCATGGCCTGATCAAAACTTCATTGTTTTAACAGAGGCAGAATTATTTACTACTACCGCAAGACAAAGACGAAAAGGCAAAGGATCTGAGCAAGTTGATCCAGACATGCTTTTTAAAGATCTATCAGAGCTCAAGATCGGTGATCCTGTAGTTCATGCTGATCATGGAATAGGTCGCTATCAGGGGCTGGTATTACTCAACATAGCAGCCCCTAAAGATGAACCCATTTTTGAAGAATTTTTGCACCTCCAATATGCAGGGCAAGCAACTCTATATGTCCCCGTTCAACAATTGCAAATGGTTACACGTTATGCTGGATCCGATCCTGATTCAGCACCATTACATCAATTAGGTTCAGGTCAATGGGATAAAGCCAAACGTAAGGCTGCGCAACAAATTCGTGATACCGCTGCAGAACTACTCAGTTTGTATGCGGCCAGAGCAATTCGAAAAGGCCATGCCTTCGAGTTTTCCGCTCATGATTACGCTGCATTTTCTGAAAGTTTTGGCTTTGAAGAGACGCCGGATCAAGCCAATGCAATTGCTGCAGTGATTGGTGATATGACTAGCGGCAGTCCAATGGACCGCCTGGTATGTGGTGATGTTGGCTTTGGTAAAACTGAGGTAGCCCTGCGGGCTAGCTTTGTAGCAGTTATGGGCGGCAAGCAAGTTGCCATACTGGCACCGACCACCTTGTTGGCCGAACAACATGTTGCTACTTGGAAGGATCGTTTTGCAGATTGGCCTGTACGCATTGTTGAGCTTTCACGCTTTAAAACAAGCAAGGAAATTAATGCTGCATTAGAGGCCATTGCTAAGGGCGAAGCTGACATCATCATTGGCACTCATAAATTACTTTCAAAAGAGACCAAATTTGCTAATTTAGGTTTAGTCATTGTTGACGAAGAGCATCGCTTTGGAGTTAGGCAAAAGGATGCTCTCAAAGCACTGCGTGCTGAAGTAGATATATTGACCTTAACCGCAACCCCTATTCCGCGAACATTGGGTATGGCTATGGAAGGCCTAAGAGAATTCTCTATCATTGCTACCGCCCCACAGAAACGACTTGCGATTAAAACTTTTGTACGTCGTGAAGGTGAGAGCATCATCAGAGAAGCGGTACTGCGTGAAATTAAGCGTGGAGGTCAGGTTTACTTTTTACACAATGAAGTAGAAACCATTGAAAATCGGAAGCATGCATTACAAGCACTGATTCCAGAGGCAACTATTAGTGTTGCACATGGACAAATGCAGGAACGGGAATTGGAATCAGTAATGCGCGAGTTTGTAACGCAGCGTACCAATATTTTGCTGTGCACCACCATTATTGAGACGGGCATAGATGTCCCTACTGCAAATACCATCATCATGCATCGTGCAGATAAATTTGGCTTAGCCCAATTACATCAATTAAGAGGGCGTGTTGGCCGCTCCCATCACCAAGCTTATGCCTATCTATTAGTTCCAGACCCTGAAGCACTGAGTAAGCAGGCTCAATTACGATTAAATGCCATTCAAGCGATGGAGGAATTGGGTTCCGGTTTCTATTTAGCCATGCACGACCTTGAGATCCGTGGTGCAGGCGAAGTGTTAGGCGACAAGCAATCGGGCGAAATTCATGAAATTGGTTATCAGCTCTATACAGAGATGCTCAACCGTGCCGTGAAGTCCTTGCGTAGCGGTAAAGAGCCTGATCTTCTAGCGCCCCTGCAAGCTACCACAGATGTTAATTTGGGTGTACCTGCCCTTCTTCCAAGTGATTACTGTCCCGATGTCCATGAGCGCCTCTCTCTGTATAAACGCTTTGCAGGTACGCATGACTTTTCAGAGTTGATGGGCTTGCGAGAAGAATTAGTGGATCGTTTTGGAGATCTACCAGATCAAGCTAAATCATTCTATGAAACCCATCGTCTACGCCTAGAAATGACAGGCTTTGGTATCAAAAAGATTGACGCCTTCCCAGCCTCCATTCAGATTCAATTTATACCAAACCCACCGATTGATCCCATGAAGATTATTCAGTTAATTCAGAGCTCAAAGCATATTTTGCTAAATGGGCAGGACAAATTGAAGATACTTCCTCAAAAAGATCGTGAATTTGATAAGCTTGAACAACGATTAGATGCTATCCGAATGGTTTTACGTCGTCTTAATGAATCAGCAATGCTTAATACTGTTCAGATTGAGTAATAAATCACCATTAATATTGCAGCTATGTCCTTTCAAATACTGATAGCCATTTCCCGAGAGCCAATTGCTCAAAAATTGATTTTTGAGCTAAAGGAAAAAGCTCTGGTGTTTGCTACAACTTTACATACTGAAGATAGCCAAGTATTCAATGGTAGCTATTATTCAGAGCGATGGTCTTGCAATCAACAGCTAGATACACATCAGCGAGAATTACTCCGCTCTATCGCAAGTCAATTTAATACCGACTTATGCTTTTTGAAACCAGATTACCAATCTCATTCAATCCGGATCTTGGCAATGGATATGGACTCAACATTAATTAATATTGAATGCATTGATGAAATCGCTGATTTTGTGGGTAAAAAAGCTGCTGTAGCACAAATTACAGAGGCAACTATGCGCGGTGAGATCAAGGACTTCAAAGAAAGCTTGCGAAAACGAGTTGCTTTATTAGAAGGTGTATCTGTAGATTGCTTAGAAGCGGTTTACCGAGAAAGATTACGACCAAATCCTGGGGCAGCAGAGCTCTTAGCTGGTGCGCATGAACGTGCTATCCATACGTTACTCGTTTCCGGTGGCTTTACTTTCTTTACAGAAAGGCTAGGCCAGCAGTTTGGAATTAAACAAACCCAAGCAAATACTTTAGAAATCATCGACGGCAAACTAACAGGTCAGGTCTTAGGTGAGATTGTGGATGGCTTAGCTAAAGCAGCCTATTTAGACAAGGCCTGCGATCAACTTGCTTGCACTAAGATCAATTCAATCACCATGGGTGATGGTGCTAATGATCTCATCATGATGAATGGTTCGGGCATCAGCATTGCCTATCGATCAAAACCTATTGTCAAAGAAAAAGCCGACGCGGCTTTTGACCATGTCGGCTTGGATGCAGCTTTACTACTGATGATTTAAGGTGATGCTCTAAATCATCAGCGTCATTTGGCTTACATACGCTCAAAAATGGTGGCAATTCCTTGACCACCACCAATACACATGGTTACTAAGGCGTACTTTCCTTGAACACGTTGCAACTCATGGAGTGCTTTTGTAGCAATAGCCGCGCCAGAGCAACCAATTGGATGACCTAAAGCAATAGCGCCGCCATTGACGTTTGTTTTTGCAGGATCTAATCCTAGCCCTTTAGTTACTGCAAGTGCTTGGGCTGCAAAAGCCTCATTGGATTCAATCACATCCATTTGATCAAGTTTTAGGCCGGCGCGCTCAAGGGCAAGCTTAGTTGCTGGAATTGGGCCTTCACCCATAATGTGATTAGGAACACCTGCCACCGCATAAGAAACTAAGCGGGCAATTGGCTTATGACCTGCCTTTTTAGCGGTATCTGCATCTGCGAGCACAAAGAATGCAGCGCCATCGTTTATACCCGATGCATTTCCTGCAGTAACGCTACCACCCTCTTTTTTGAAAACTGCTTTCATCTTGCCAAGGGTTTCCATCGTGGTATCTGGCTTGCAATGCTCATCTGTATCGAACACGACATCACCTTTACGAGACTTAATAGTGATGGGAACAATTTGAGATTTGAAGCGGCCTTCTTTAATCGCATGAGCAGCGCGACGGTGCGATTCCATGGCAAATGCATCCTGCTCTTCACGTGTTAATTTCCATTTTTCCACCAGATTTTCAGCGGTTACTCCCATATGGCCAACACCGAATGGATCTGTTAAAACGGCAACCATCAAGTCGAGCATTTTGGTATCACCCATGCGCGCTCCACTTCGCATTGCTGGGGAGCCATACATACCGCGAGACATCACTTCAACACCGCCACCAATACCGTAATCACAATCACCCAACATAATTTGTTGAGCTGTAGTAACGATTGCCTGAAGGCCAGAGCTACAGAGACGATTTAATGACATCGCGACAGAGTCCATTGGCAAGCCTGCCTGAATGGATGCTACGCGTGCCACATAGGCATAACGGCTATCAGTTGGAATGGTATTGCCAACGGTGATGTAATTGATTAATGCTGGATCTACACCAGAGCGTGCAACTGCCTCTTTCATGACGATACCGCCGAGTTCTGAAGGTTCAAAACTACTGAGGGAACCATTAAAGGCACCAATTGCGGAACGAACTGCGCTTAATACAACGACATCACGACTCATATCAATCCCCTTAGCTGAGCCTAAGATTAGGCTTTATTACACATAATGAATACATCAAAACCTTATTTAATAACAATCCTCAAGTTTCGGCTATTAGGTCATGCCCTTGTGAGCTAATCACTGTTGCCCGAATAATGTCTCCAGCCCTATAACGCTTGGAAGGTTTGCTTGGGGGCAATACCCTCACTAAGCCATCAATTTCTGGGGCATCCCCTATGGTACGACCTATTCCACCTGAATCATCTACCCTGTCAATTAATACTTGGATACGTCTACCAACTTTCTTAGCCAGGCGCTTAATAGAGATTTGCTCCGCCTTGGCCATAAATTGAGCTCTACGCTCCTCACGAATTTGCTCAGGAATTGGATTTTCTAATTGATTGGCTAATGCACCATCTACGGGTGAGTAAGCAAAGCATCCAGCCCTATCAATTTGAGCCTCATCTAAAAAATTCAACAAGTACTCAAACTCTGCCTCAGTTTCACCAGGAAACCCTGCAATAAAGGTGCTACGAATCACTAAATCCGGACACGCTGCGCGCCATGCCAATATGCGCTCTAAATTCTTTTCACCACTAGCTGGACGCTTCATTCTCTTAAGGACATCGGGGTGCGCATGCTGAAGGGGTATATCGAGGTAGGGTAAGACACCATAACCATGCTCTGAAAATTCCGCCATCAATGGCAAGATGTCATCTACGTGAGGGTATGGATATACATAATGAAGCCTTACCCAAGCTTGATGCTCACGAGCTATTTGATTTAATGCATTCACCAAATCAAACATTCTGGTTTTAATTGGTTTGCCATCCCAAAAACCAGTGCGATATTGAATATCAACTCCATAGGCGCTGGTATCTTGGGAGACTACTAAGAGTTCTTTTACGCCAGATTCAAAAAGGCGGGTGGCTTCTAGCAAAACTTCGCCAATTGGCCTGGAGACAAGATCTCCGCGCATACTTGGAATGATGCAGAAAGTGCAGCGATGATTGCAGCCCTCTGAAATTTTCAGATAGGCATAGTGTTTTGGGGTTAGCTTAATGCCAGTGGGTGGTACTAAATCAGTAAATGGATCATGCGGCTTAGGTAAGTGCAAGTGAATAGCCTGCATCACCTCGTCTGTAGCATGAGGCCCTGTAACAGCAAGCACCTTGGGGTGAATACTGAGGATGAGGTCACTACCATCTGGATTTTTACGCGCACCCAAACAACCCGTCACAATGACCTTGCCATTTTCTGCAAGAGCTTCACCTATTGCAGAAAGACTTTCTTCAACAGCAGAGTCAATAAAACCACAAGTATTAACAACAACTAAGTCAGCGCCAGAGTAGTCTTTAGCGGTCTCATATCCCTCAGCGCTGAGCTGAGTCAAGATCAGCTCTGAATCAACCAATGCCTTTGGGCAACCCAAGGATACAAAACCAATTTTTGCAGCCACAACTATTCTTTTTCTGTTTTGTCAGGCTTGGATGTAAATGGAAAACCACCAAACATATTTTGCGAACCCTGCATTTGTTCTTGCATCTTTAGGAATAAGTCTTTGCTTTGTTCCATGTAGCTACCCATCAAATTTTGCATCAATGGATTTTGTATATTAAGCAATTGTGACCAAGCCTCAGGAGTACTCCCTACTCCCAGACCTTTGGTCTGATCACCCAATTTACTGTGGATGTCCACAAAAGACTGCATAGTCTTCTCTAAGTAATTGCCCATCAAACCTTGCATGGAGTTTCCGTAAAAACGAATAATTTGAGAAAGCATTTGTGAAGAGAAAACAGGTGTTCCACCGGCCTCTTCCTCCAAAATAATCTGGAGCAAAATATTGCGAGTCAGGTCCTCTTCAGTCTTAGCATCAACCACTTTAAAGATCTCACTAGTCATTACCAAGGCTTTGATATCCGTCAAAGTAACGTACGTACTTGTTTGCGTGTCATATAGACGACGGTTAGGATATTTCTTTATGAGTCGCTCTTCGCCTACTCGCTTTGCTCTTGTAGCCATCATTTTCCTTACTTAGTATTGCAACGCAACATCGGCATAGTTTATCTCTAGTTTGATCAAAAGGTAAATATGCCGTGTTGCATCACTCTAATAACTGCAAATGCAGTATTAGCCAGTATGAATACCGCCATTTAAGGAGAAATCAGCGCCTGTTGCATAGGCGCCATCCTCTGAAGCGATCCAGCAGCAAATGGAGCCAATTTCATCTGGAGTGCCCAGACGCTTCACTGGAATTCCAGAGATGATTTTCTCCAGGACGTCCTCTCGAATAGCTTTAACCATATCTGTGCCGATGTAGCCAGGAGAAACTGTATTCACAGTTACGCCTTTTGTCGCCACTTCCTGGGCCAGGGCCATCGTAAATCCATGCAAACCTGCCTTGGCAGTGGAATAGTTAGCCTGCCCAAACTGACCTTTTTGACCGTTTACAGAGGAGATATTAATGATTCGACCCCAATTGTTATCCACCATTCCGTCGATGACTTGCTTGGTAACGTTAAATAAGGAATTCAGATTGGTGTCAATCACAGCCTTCCAAGCGTCTGGCGTCATTTTGCGAAAAACACTGTCACGCGTGATACCGGCGTTATTCACTAAAACGTCTACACGACCAACTTCGGCCTTTACCTTATTAAACGCCTCAACGGTGCTATCCCAATCGGATACATTTCCTTCTGAGGCAATAAAGTCATAACCCAACACCTTTTGCTCGCCAATCCAGCGATCCTTTCGGGGAGAATTGGGGCCACAGCCAGCGATGACCTTAAAACCATCTTTGGCAAGGCGCTGACAAATTGCAGTACCGATTCCACCCATACCACCAGTGACATATGCGACTTTTTGAGACATTACTTTCCCCTTTTAAAAACCTTCGATAATTACTATGTTTATTTAATTGCAAGATCTGCTTTTTCTTTTACATAAGTTCCAGGCGCAGCTTCCATCTTTTTATACTGTGCATTGCCAAATATTTTGCTCGCAGGCTTCTGTTGACCACCAAATTGCTCAAGCCATTTTGTATAGTTGGGCCACCAGCTTCCTGGGATTTGTTTAGCACCTTCTAGCCATTCTTGTGCCGTGGGTAAGATCTGATTATTTTCAAAGTAATAGCGTTTATTTTTTGCAGGTGGATTAATAACACCTGCTATGTGGCCTGAGGCACCTAAAACAAAACGATTTTTACCTTTTAGTAAGTGTGTTGACTCGTAAGCAGATTGCCACGGAACGATATGATCTTCGTGAGATGCATACACATATGCTGGACATTTAATTTTACCTAGATCAATTTTTTCACCGCAAATACTGACCTTACCAGGTTTAACTAAATCATTTTGTAAATAGGTATGCCTTAAATACCAGCAGTACATAGCACCAGGTAAATTGGTGGAATCGCCATTCCAGTACAGTAGATCGAATGGTGGCGGTGAATTACCTTTTAGATAATTCTCAACAACATAATTCCACACAAGATCATTTGGACGCAAGAAGGAGAAGGTATTACCCAGATCAAGTCCAGACATCATGCCGTACTTGCCACCTTTTCCACCAATCGAATTCTCGCGCATCTCGACCATGCCTTCATCAATAAAGACATCTAAGATGCCCGTATTGGCAAAATCAAGTAGGGTGGTAAATAAAGTAAGGCTTGCAGCTGGATGCTCGTTACGAGCAGCCAGGACCGCTAAAGCCGATGCGGTTAGTGTTCCACCAACACAAAAACCAAGAATATTAATTTGCTTTGTTTCGCTGATGTCTTTAACAACCTCGATAGCCTTAATAACACCTTTGCCGACGTAATCATCCCAGCTGATTTTTGCCATCGATGTATCAGGATTTTTCCAAGAAATCAAAAATACGGTGTGCCCTTGAGCAACCATATGTCGCACTACTGAGTTATCAGGCTGCAAATCTAATATGTAGTATTTATTGATACAAGGAGGCACCATCAAATAGGGGCGCTCAAAGACTTCTTTAGTCAGCGGTGTGTATTGAATGAGCTCAAATAAGTCATTACGGAAAATGACATGCCCTTCGGTGGTGGCAATATTTTTGCCGACCTCAAAGGCGCTCTCATCAGTTTGAGAGACCTTACCTTTTTTCATATCCCCTAATAAGTTAACAATTCCTTTTTGGATCGACTGCCCTTGAGTGCTAATAATATTTTCTAACACTTCAGGATTGGTAGCGATAAAATTGGAAGGCGATAAAGCATCAATCATTTGCTCGGTAGTAAATAAAATCTTTTGCTTTGATTTTTCGTCTGTTTCAACAGCCTTAGCCAAAGACATTAAGTGTTTGGAATTTAAAAGATAGGTTGCCGCAATCACCTTACTCCATGATGAGTGCCAAGCTTTGCCAGCAAAACGCCGATCTTTAAGCTCAATCGCTTCTGGATTTGTAGCGATATGTGCTAATTCAGTGAAATACTCTTTTTGAATTTCTGCCAAGCGATCGGGCGGAATGAGCGCCATATGGTGCGCTGCCAAAGATGGAGTGGCGCTTGGATTCATGCCTGCAAACATAATATTCTCGTAAATTAATAGTAGACATTCTCCATCCATCGGGAATATAGGGTTATACGCAATAACCCTAGCCCAAGGGCAAATATAGTATTAACCCGAATGAACATCAGGATCTGTCTATTTCTCAATCCAAATGAAGGAGGCAAATCGTCCTGTTATGCCATCGCGTCGGTATGAATAAAAGTGGTCTTGATCAAGATAAGTACATGACCCTCCTCCATCAACCCGATGAATGCCAACAAGATTTAACCGAGCCCTTGCCAAAGAGTACAGATTGACAAGATATTTTCCATGTTGATTTGGTACAGGTACAAAATCCTTTAGATCTGGTTTCAGTGAAGACTCTTGGAAAGCCTTAAAAACATCCTCACCTACTTCATAGCTACTTGGCCCAATTGCTGGACCCATATATGCCACTATATCTACGCTTGACAAATGTGGACATAGCGCGAGCATCGCATCTACTGTATTTTCAAGTACGCCCGAAGATAAACCCCTCCAGCCAGCATGGGCTGCGCCGATTACGGATCCATCATTAGCGGCAAATAGAACCGGAAGGCAATCTGCAGTCATGATGGCTAAAACTTCTTCAGGCTTAGTAGTGACTATCCCATCGGCCACTATTAACACATTGGAATCATTTGAACGTTCAGCTGGTGTACTTACAGTAGAGCTATGAATTTGTTTTAACCATAGAGGCTCAGATGGAAGATGCGCACGCAATAAGCGACGATTATGAGCAACATATTCTGGTTTATCACCTACATGCTCTGCAAGATTGAATGAGTCATAGGGCGGTTGACTGACGCCCCCCAAACGCGTGCTTATCAGAGCATGAATTTGAGGAGGCGTATCCCAACCAAGTTTTATCAAGTTCATCAATGACGCTCATTCGCAATAGATGCCAATAGCGCATCTTTCTTGGGTAGATCTTCAGTACTCAAACTAAGATGCGGCAAAAGTTCAATTAAATCTTCTGGAGGCACCTGAAACCAGGTCACGACCTCCTTACTGACAGGATGCTCAAGGGTGAGCGCATAAGCATGCAGCGCCTGACGCATCAATGGAAGTGCTTTTGCCGCACCCGGAGTTTTCTTTCGATAAACAGGATCACCAAGCAGCGGGAAACCTAGTGACTCTAAATGCACGCGAATTTGATGGGTGCGGCCCGTCTCCAATCGGCACTCGACTAAGGCCAATGAAGCATCGCCAAATAATCCTTTAGAAAGACGACGAAATATCGTTGCGGCAGGCTTTCCTTGTGGGCTACCAGCGGCCATCTTTAATCTATCGCGCTGATCTCGCCCTACTGTTGCCAAAACTTTTCCTTGACTCGGTACATTACCCCATACCAATGCCAAATATCGCCTTCCAACAGTTCTCTCTTGAAGTTGTTTTACCAAAGCGGTTTGTGCTTGAGAAGTTCTTGCTACCACCATTAGCCCAGAGGTATCTTTATCAAGCCGATGGACAATACCTGCGCGAGGAAGGCTTTTTAGCTCGGGATAGCAAAACAACAGGCCATTTAATAAAGTACCAGTCCAATTTCCAGCAGCGGGATGAACTACTAAGCCAGGCTGTTTATTGATCACAATGATCGATGGATCTTCGTAAATGACATCTAGCGCAATATCCTCAGGATGAAAGGCAAACTGCTCTGGCATATCTTGTGGAAAAACCTTAATGCTTTCTCCCCCATGAAGTAAATAGCGAGCTTTTGTTACTTTTCCATCTACCGTAACGGCCCCTGCCTCTACCCAAGTCTTGAGTCGATTTCGAGAATAATCAGGCAAAAAAGTCGCCAAGACCTTGTCCAGACGTTCTCCCGCCATATCCTGGGGAATCTCTAGGGTAATGAAATCCTCATCGTCGATATAATCAATGGGATTCGAATCAGGAGTTTGCGGCAATGCCACGCTTAAGAAGCCTTTTAGTTATGTCCGACATAGTTTCAGACGCCAGTTTAAGGCTTACTGTGAATTCTGCACCACCAAAATCTCGCTTTCCTTCAAGCTTTCTTTCTTTTGTCCTTTTTTTAATCAGTTTGCTGGCGATCACAATCTTAAGTGGTTGTGCCGGTAGCGAAGGTCAAAAAGACGATACTGATATTTGGTCAGAGACCAAGCTTTATTCAGAGGCGATCGATAAGCTTAATAGTGCTGACTTTGCTAAGTGCGGTAAGTATTTCGAAAAATTAGAGGCCAGGTTTCCATTTGGGCCATATTCTCAGCAAGCTCAAATTAATGGTGCTTATTGCTACTGGAAGGCACAAGAAACAGCCCAAGCATTGGTTGCAATTGATCGCTTTATCAAATTACACCAAGGCAATGAAAATTTAGATTACGCATACTATCTTAAGGGTCTCATTACATTTAATGATGATCTAGGTTGGTTGGGTAGATTTACTGGTCAAGATCTCAGTGAGCGTGATCCAAAAGCAGCAAAAGATGCATTCGAATCCTTCAAGGTTGTAGTAGAACGTTTCCCCAATAGTAAATATGCGCCAGATGCTTTGGATCGGATGCGCTATATCGTTAACTCTCTAGCAGAAGCTGATGTGATCGTTGCACGCTTTTACTATCAAAGAGGTGCTTATTTAGCTGCTGCTAATCGTGCCCAGCTAGCGATACGGGATTATGATCGTGCCCCTGCGGTTGAAGAGGCGCTTTATATACTGTACAAGTCGTATGAAAAACTGGGTATGGTCGAATTAAGTAACGATACAGCACGTGTATTCAAGTTAAATTTTCCTGATAGCCCTATGCTTCAGACTGGTATGCGCAGTAAAAAAGAGCGTAAATGGTGGCAAATTTGGAATAAATAATTATTTAATGACAACAGGCACTCGGGGCGCGACTGCGCACAGTAACTCATATCCGATCGTGCCGCTCATTTGTGCAACATCATCTACCGGCACTTGCTCACCCCATAACTCGACTGCCGTTCCAATCACTGCATTGGGGGCTTGACGAAGGTCAATTGTTAACATATCCATCGATACTCGACCAACAATTGGGCAGACTAGACCGCTACCATCATCTCTTGCATTAAAGACCCAAACCGGCGTGCCATCTTGAGCATGACGTGGATAGCCATCAGCATAGCCACAGGCTACTATTCCGATCCTCATTGCTTCTGGAGCTAAATAGCGGCCACCATAACCAATTCGGTCACCTTTTTCCAGCTCTTGAATATCAATAATTTCACTATCTAGATGCATTACTGCTTTTAATTGCGCATGCTTAATATCACTAAAATTACCTGTGGGAGATGCTCCATACAGCATGATGCCGGGTCGTACCCAATCTCCCAGTGCACTTCGGTGCCACAAAATAGCCGCGGAATTAGCTAAAGATGTTGGAGCCTCTAAACCATCAATCGTTTGACTAAAAATCTCCATTTGATAGCCAACTGAAGGTTGCTGATCAACCTGATCAGCATTTGCAAAATGGGTCATATGGTGCATGTGATAGCCCGCACTGTGAAGACGATGAAATGCGGTTCGATATTGCGGTGGTTTAAATCCGAGTCGGTTCATCCCGGAATTCATCTTCAAAAAGACATTAAAGGGCTTATGGGCTTTACCTTCAAATTGCTCTAGCCATTGAACTTGGGCCTCACAATGAACCACAAGATCACAGCCTAATTCTTGGGCGATGTTTATTTCATTCTGATGAAAAAGGCCTTCTAGCAGCAAAATACGCCCATTCCAGCCATGTTCTCTAAGCCAACGTGCATCTGCTATATCGAGTAAAGCAAAGCCATCAGTAGAGGCTAAACCGATAATGGCAGCATCAAAGCAGTTGCCATAGGCTCTAGCCTTGATGACAGACCAAATCTTAGATTCAGGCGCTAGCTCACGAACTCTGTTTAAATTATGTCGAAAGGCCTCGGTGTAAATAGATGCCACAATTGGTCTATTGATTAGAGAATCAGTTGGACTACCCATTTTTACCCCCCTTTCATGCTTTAATTACATTAATGACTAGATTGTACGAATGAACCGCAGTTTTTACACCATTATGGCGGCGCAATTTTTTTCGTCGCTTGCTGATAATGCTCTTCTAATTGCTGCTATAGCCCTTTTGGTCCAGCTCAATGCTCCGGCCTGGATGACACCGCTACTCAAATTGTTCTTTGTATTGTCTTATGTAGTGCTTGCTGCGTTTGTCGGTGCTTTTGCGGATTCCCGCCCTAAAGGCAATGTCATGTTCATCACAAACACGATCAAATTTGTTGGTTGCGTTGCCATGCTATTTGGTAGTCACCCTTTACTGTCTTATGCCATTGTTGGTCTTGGTGCAGCTGCATACTCACCTGCCAAGTATGGAATTTTGACAGAATTGCTTCCGCCAGAAAAATTGGTTGCCGCCAATGGCTGGATCGAAGGCTTAACGGTAGGCTCCATTATTTTAGGCACTGTATTAGGCGGGGTTCTAATTAGTAGCACTGTTTCTCAAAGTCTTTTATCTTTAGACATTCCTGTTTTAGAAACGGGTGTTGATACCCCCGCAGAATCAGCCATCATGATCATCATGATGATTTATGTCATTGCAGCGCTCATTAATCTTAAAATTCCTGATACTGGCGCGCGCTATGTTTCTCAGAAAACCAATCCTATTGAACTGATCAAGGATTTCTCAATCTGCTTTAAGACACTTTGGAATGATCGCTTAGGTCAAATATCCTTAGCTGTTACTACCTTGTTTTGGGGTGCCGGTGCTACTTTACAGTTCATCGTCATTAAGTGGGCTCAAGTTGCTTTGAATATGAATCTTTCTCAAGGTGCGATCCTGCAAGCTATTTCGGCGGTTGGAGTAGCAGGTGGTGCAGTTTGGGCGGCCTCGCGTATTCCTTTGCGTAATTCATTAAATGTCCTGCCGTATGGTGTGGTCATGGGATTGATTGTCTGTTTATTGGCCATCTATCACAGCGATATGCTGCCCAACACCACCCTCATGACGGTAGGTAAATTTGAAATCTCATTAAATTTATTACCTGCCTATTTTCTTTTGATTTTAGTCGGCTGGTTAGCGGGTTACTTTGTTGTGCCCATGAATGCTCTTTTGCAACATCGAGGCCATGTTTTGATGTCGGCTGGGCACTCGATTGCCGTTCAAAACTTTAATGAAAATATTTCTGTTCTCACCATGCTACTTGTCTATTCCATGCTGATTTGGCTTGATGTACCGATCCAATATGTCATCATTGGTTTTGGAGTAACAGTTAGTGCCATTATGTGGCTAGTCATTAAACGCCATGCTAGAAATCAGGCAGAATATGATTCAATGCATCTTATCGGCGAGCATAAACACTGAAAGACTGCAGGATCTATTTTTAAAGATTCAAGAGCACCGATTTAGCTAATAGTAGGTCCTGCCAAAGCAAAGCTTTGTCTTTTGGTCTACTCAACAGATGTGGCAAATCAAACGTGGCTAGCACCGGAATGTCCTCAAGACCCTGGCCATTCATAGACAATACCGTCTCGCGTAGTTGAGGTAATGAATCATGCTCCCCCGTTAACTTCTGAACTACTGGCCCCCCAAAAGCAATAGCAATGGTCGGCAAGTTGGGGATTACCTTGCCTAATAGGTCTTGCTTGTCTGACGGTTTTACCCATAGCCATTCATGAGGAGCCAACTCCAGAAGGCGAACAATATTCTGAAAAAGTAATTGCGCCTCACCTTGAACTGGATCGCCAAAGAACCACCATTGATAACGAGCAGGAATATCTGCATTAGATAAATCAACTGGTTTTGATATCTGCTCAACAGCGGTTGAAGATATTTCTGCAATGCTAGATGAATCACGACTAATCCATGAAGTGATTCCCATCTCTTTCAGATAGCTAGTGTTTGTATTGCTCATAACTCAAGCTTAATCGATTTTGCCAAAACCAGAGCATCTTCACGAGACCCAGTAATCTGATCAACTGGATAGTAAGCTTTGCGAAGGCCAATTTGCTCGTATCCTAATTTTTGATATAGATTGACGGCAGCAAGATTGGAGGGTCTTACTTCCAGAATCATTCTAGGTATGTTTTGCCCTGCTGCAACACCTTCAATGGCAGCCATCATTCTGCTGCCCAATCCTAGCTTACGCAGATTTGGTGAAACAGTAATGTTTAGTAAATGCAGCTCATCGACTGCCGGATATAAGATGCAATAAGCCCAAAGTACATTGGGATCTAAAAAACTGCCCTTAATCGCTTGATCTACTTGAGGGCGAATGCAATAAGCCCAATGCCCAGCTTTTAATGAATCATGAAAATTTCCACTGGTCCATGGATGTCTATGAGAAACCAATTCAATTTTTAAAACAGCATCTAAATCAGCTATCTGCATTGGCATGAATGAAAGTTCAGCAACGCCATCGATTGAGGAATGATCTTGGCTTGACATCAGCTTGATATCTCGGCTTTATAAAGTATTGAGCGCTCCTCAGTAGTGAGAGCTACTTTATTTCGAATATATAGCGGTTCTAGATCAGAGATATCGATTTGCTTGCCATCTAACAAATCTTTTTTCCCGCAATCTAATACGCCGAGTGCAGATATTCCAATCTTTGCATCAAGAAATGGTGCAGATAGCTTTGAAGAATTGGACGTAAAAAGTCGCTCACCATATTCATTGATAGCACTACCAGCAATAAATTGAACACCGCTTAACTCTATTTTTTCAGGCTTTGTTAATTGAATATCGCCAAGTCTGGTGGGTAAGCCTAGATCTGACGTTTGGTATTTAGCCCAATAAATCTCGTCCATACGAGCATCTACAGCAACAGCAAAAATACTTGAATGGCTTGATCTAAATTGAGGGGATAGAGCAAGCTGTGAAGCAATGGCATCTAAGCTAGCTACCGGCAGCACTGGTAGTCTTGAGCTGATTGCCAGTCCTTGCGCTACAGCAAGGCCTAAACGGATGCCCGTAAATGCTCCGGGACCTACTCCAATGGCGATGGCATCTAAATCATGTAAAGAGATATCTGCTTGAATAAGCATCTCTTCGATCCAAGGCAGCAACAATTGGCTGGCACCAGCAGAAACGGGATCATGCCGAAACAGCGGCTCATTGTTATCTATACTCAAAGCCACAGAACACCAAGCAGACGAAGTATCGATAGCTAATATACGCGTCAATTCAAGCTCTCATCTTTTAGAGGCGAACTTCATGATGAGCTTAACCCCGCAATGATCTCTGGAGGTGCCTGCACTAATTCAATCAATACACCCTCACCACTGAAAGGAAAATCATCATTCGCTTTAGGATGTATGAAAGTAATATCAAAACCACCAGCTCCTCTACGAATGCCGCCTGGTGCAAAACGCAAACCCTTAGCGCTTAGCCATTCAACCGCCTTTGGCAAATCATCAACCCATAAACCAATGTGATTGAGAGGGGTATGCTGAACTGCCGGCTTTTTCTCAATATCAAGTGGCTGCATTAAATCTACTTCAATTTCATTAACGCCTGTTCCGATAGAGCAAATATCTTCATCAACATTTTCGCGCTCAGAGACAAAAGTGCTTTTAAATTGAAAGCCCAAAAGATCAACCCATAATTTTTTGAGACGTTCTTTATCCTCGCCACCAATAGCAATTTGCTGAATTCCCAAAATCTTGAATGGCTTAACGTTTATATCAGACATACAATCCCCTCTTATTTAAAGCGAAGGATTAACTGATCGACTGCCAAGCTTTCTCCTTCTTTAGCGCATACTTCAGCGACCACTCCATCCTGAATAGCAGAAATTGTATTTTCCATTTTCATGGCTTCAATTGAGGCTAATTTCTGACCGCCAGTAACAATATCACCCACCTTTACAGCCATTTTAGTGAGTAGCCCTGGCATAGGAGATATCACTAATTTAGAGGTATCGGGCGGTATTTTTACTGGCATTCGACGTTGCAGCTCAGCGCCTAAAGGGCTTAAAACCATGCATTCATAGTGTGCGCCATCTAATACTAATAAAAATTTAACTCCACGACGCTCAACTTGAGCAGTTACTTTTTGAGTGCCGTTAATTGTTGCATTAAGACAAATTTGTCCTGGTCGCCAATCACTAACAATGTCGTAACGACTAATAGCATCAGGCTCTTCGATATAGATTGAGTAGATACTATCTTTGAGCTCTACCCGAATAGGAACTTCGTATGGATCCTTCATAGATCCAACTTGGGCACCAGTAACTACAACGAATTTCTTGGCAATGACCATCTCATGGCCTGCTAATTGGCCATCTATCATCTTGATATGCTCAAGATAGCGATAACGCATAAAAGCAGCTAAGGCAGCCATCCGCTTTGGATCTGCCGGTTGTACTGAGTCCTTCTTAAAGCCCTCAGGATATTCCTCTGCAATAAAGCCAGTTGTGAAATCGCCCGAAATGAAACGGGGATGCTGCAATAAAGCAGCTTGAAATGGAATATTGGAATGAATTCCACGAATCACAAAATCGTTCAATGCCGCACGCATTTTATGAATTGCTTCGCTACGATCTTTGCCATGCACAATCAATTTAGCAATCATCGAGTCGTAATACATTGGAATTTCGCCACCCTCATAAACGCCGGTATCTACGCGTACCCCATTGATAGATTCTGGAGGGCGGTACTTCACCAGGCGTCCAATGGATGGCAAGAAATTACGAAATGGATCATCTGCATTAATGCGGCATTCCATAGACCAGCCATCGAGCTTAACGTCTTCCTGTTTAAATGCTAACTTCTCACCTGCAGCTACGCGAATCATTTGCTCAACTAAATCAAGGCCAGTAATGCTCTCAGTCACTGGATGCTCTACCTGCAAGCGCGTATTCATTTCAAGAAAGTAGAAAGACTTATCCTTTCCAACAACAAACTCAACAGTGCCTGCTGACTGATAGTTCACTGCTTTTGCCAACGCTACAGCTTGCTCACCCATAGCTTTTCGGGTAGCGGGATCGATAAACGGTGAAGGCGCTTCTTCGATGACCTTTTGGTGACGGCGCTGTATAGAGCAATCACGCTCATTCAAATAAACTACATTGCCATGTGAATCACCCAATACTTGAATTTCAATATGGCGCGGACCTTCAACGAATTTCTCAATGAAAATACGGTCATCACCAAAACTATTCATCGCCTCTGTCTTGCAGGCCGCAAAACCTTCCGCAGCCTCTTTATCATTAGAAGCTACACGCAGTCCCTTACCACCACCTCCCGCTGAAGCTTTGATCATGACAGGGTAACCAATACCTTGGGCGATCTTGACAGCTTCTTCAGTAGTAGCAATAGCTGCGTTATGACCAGGGATCGTATTTACCTTAGCTTCAATGGCAAGCTTCTTAGAGGCAATTTTGTCACCCATCGCTGCAATAGATTGATACTTAGGACCAATAAAGACGATGCCTTCATCTTCGCAACGTTTAGCAAACTGTTCATTTTCAGATAAAAAGCCATAACCAGGGTGAACTGCTTGGGCGCCTGTATCTTTACAGGCTTGAATAATACGATCTATCACTAAGTAGGATTCACGAGAAGGCGCTGGCCCAATAAAAATGGCTTCGTCTGCAAGTTGCACATGGCGAGCTTCCTTATCAGCCTCGGAGTAAACCGCAACTGTTTTAATTCCCAACTTTTTCGCTGTTTGTATTACACGGCATGCGATCTCGCCGCGGTTAGCAATCAATATTTTCTTAAACATTTTCGTGGCCATCATATTTTGGCGCCTTTACAGAGGAATATTGCCGTGTTTACGCGCTGGATTTTTTAAATCCTTATCTTTAAGCATCGCTAAAGAGCGTGCTATACGCTTGCGAGTTTCATGCGGCAGGATGACGTCATCGATATAACCTCTTCGACCGGCAACAAAAGGATTGGCAAATTTAGATTTGTATTCCAGCTCACGTGCTGCAATCTTTTCTGAGTTCGATTTTTCTTCTCGGAAAATAATTTCTACTGCACCTTTAGGGCCCATTACTGCAATCTCGGCAGAAGGCCAAGCAAAGTTCACATCACCACGTAAATGTTTAGAAGCCATTACATCATAGGCGCCACCGTAGGCTTTTCGAGTAATTAATGTCACCTTCGGCACAGTGCAATCAGCATATGCATAGAGTAATTTAGCTCCATGTTTAATAATCCCACCATATTCTTGAGCGGTACCTGGCATAAATCCAGGCACATCAACCAAAGTCACAACAGGAATATTAAAAGCATCACAAAAACGAACGAAGCGGGCTGCTTTAATGGAGGCTTTGATATCCAGGCAACCAGCCAGCACTAGAGGCTGGTTAGCAACAACGCCTATTGAACGTCCTTCCATACGTGCAAAACCAATCACAATGTTTTTAGCGTAATCGGGTTGTAGCTCGAAAAATTCACCATCATCCACAATTTTTGCAATCAACTCTTTCATATCGTAAGGTTGGTTTGGATTGGATGGCACCAATGTATCTAGAGAAAAATCCGGCTCCTCGGTGCGGTTTGCACCTTTAATTAATGGTGGCTTTTCACGATTTGAGAGCGGCAAGTAGTTAAAGAAGCGACGTAGCATCATGATGGCATCAACATCATTATCAAATGCCTGATCGCAGACTCCGGATATCGTAGAGTGCGTGACTGCACCACCCAACTCTTCAGCAGTCACATCTTCATGGGTTACAGTCTTGACAACTTCAGGTCCTGTCACAAACATATAAGAACTATCTTTGACCATAAAGATAAAGTCTGTCAATGCAGGGGAATAGACTGCACCACCAGCACATGGACCCATAATTAAAGATATCTGGGGAATAACGCCAGATGCAGTAACGTTGCGCTGGAAAATTTCTGCATATCCACCAAGAGATGCAACGCCCTCTTGAATACGTGCACCACCTGAGTCATTTAATCCAATAACAGGGGCACCCACTTTCAGAGCTTGATCCATGATCTTGCAGATCTTTTCTGCATGAGCTTCAGACAAAGAGCCCCCCAGGACCGTAAAGTCTTGTGAGAATACAAAAACCAAGCGACCGTTAATCATTCCATAACCAGTAACAACACCATCACCTGGAACAGTTTGTTCACCCATACCGAAATCATGGCAACGGTGCTCTACAAACATATCCCATTCTTCAAAAGTGCCGGCATCTAAAAGAAGCTCAATTCGCTCACGTGCAGTTAATTTCCCCTTAGCGTGCTGTGACTGGATCCTTTTTTGACCACCGCCTAAGCGGGCAAGCTCACGCTTGGCTTCTAGCTGTTGAATGATTTCCTTCATTTTTATTCCTTAGAAAAATTCATGGCCCATGGATTCCAAGAGCCTCCTTGCTGCTACAGACGCTGTCATTGTTCCTTGATTGACTTGGGCGCTTAAGGTAGGGAGCAACTCTTGCACCGCTACATTATTTCGAAATGCATTTTTAAGGCCCGCCTCAATGCGATCCCACATCCAGGCCCCAGCTTGCTGTTGACGACGTGCATCGAATTTGCCATTAGTTTTTTGTAAATGCTGAAAATGCATAATCTTTTCCCACAACTCTGGCACGCCTTTACCTTCGAGAGCACTCAGAGTCATTACGGTAGGATGCCAAAACTCTTGATCGTGTGATGCATGATCAGGATTACCCTGAAAACCAAGCAAGCGAAGTGAGCTAGTGATAAATGCCTGAGCTCTCATTGCGGCATTGGGATCAAGATCCACTTTATTGATAACAATCAAATCGGCAATCTCCATGACACCTTTTTTGATTGCCTGTAAGTCATCTCCCGCATTAGGAAGTTGTAGTAAAACAAACATATCGGTCATACCTGAAACGGCAATCTCACTTTGACCGACCCCAACGGTTTCTACAATGACAACATCAAATCCTGCGGCTTCAGCAACTAACATCGCTTCGCGAGTTTTTTCAGCAACGCCGCCCAGAGTGAGCGACGATGGACTAGGACGAATAAAAGCGTTTTCTAAAACAGATAAACGTTCCATCCGAGTTTTATCGCCCAAAATAGATCCACCTGATAGGCTGGATGATGGATCAATCGCTAATACTGCAACTCGATGGCCTTTATCTATCAAATAGAGACCTAGTGTTTCAATTAGGGTGGATTTACCCACTCCCGGTACACCTGAAATTCCAATACGAAATGATTTACCTGTTTTAGGGAGTAATGCATTTAGTACTTCATCTGCACGCTTGCGGTGGTCCAAGCGTGTGGACTCAAGCAAGGTAATAATCTTAGCAAGTGCACGTCGCTGTGATAGCGAAGGTGCGCCCACTAGATCATGAATCAGTGCTTGATCAGCCGCATTTAGCATGGTCTTAATACGCTTTAATGAGGCTTAGCAGATTTACGAATTTGCTCGAGTACATCTTTTGCCGAAGCTGGAATGGGAGTCCCAGGGCCGTAAATCCCTTTTACTCCGGCCTCATATAGAAAGTCATAATCTTGCCGGGGGATAACGCCACCAACAAACACAATAATGTCATCAGAGCCTTGTTTTTTGAGCTCAGCAATAATGGCGGGAACTAATGTCTTATGACCTGCCGCTAAAGTAGAAATACCTAAAGCATGTACGTCATTTTCAATGGCTTGACGGGCGCACTCTTCAGGAGTTTGAAACAAAGGTCCAATATCAACGTCAAAACCTAAGTCAGCGAAGGCAGTAGCTACTACTTTTGCCCCACGATCATGACCATCTTGACCTAATTTAGCAATCATTACTCGCGGGCGACGACCAAATTCTTTGGCAAAGTCAGCGATTTCAACTTTTAATTTCTCCCAGCCTTCGGCTGAATCATAAGCAGCTGCATACACACCCGTCACCTTTTGAGTATCGGCGCGATGGCGCCCGTAAATTTTTTCCAAAGCATCAGAGACTTCACCAACTGTAGCCCTCAAACGAATCGCATTGACCGCTAATTCCAAGAGATTGCCGGTATTCTCTTCCGCCGCTTTTGTTAATGCCTCTAAAGCTGCCTGAACTTTCTTAGAGTCACGTTTTGCTCTAATTTCTTTCAGGCGAGCAACCTGATTTTCACGGACCTTGTCGTTATCAATCATCAACACATCAACCAGATCTTCTTTTGCGAGCTTGTATTTATTGACTCCAACAATGACATCTGTCCCAGAATCAATCTTTGCCTGCTTTTCAGCGGCAGCAGCTTCAATTTTTAGTTTTGCCCAGCCACTCTCTACGGCCTTAGTCATGCCACCCATCACATCGACTTCTTGAATGATTTCCCAGGCTTTATCAGCCATTTCTTGTGTAAGATTTTCCATCATATAAGAGCCAGCCCATGGGTCAATCACGCTAGTAATATGAGTCTCTTCTTGCAAAATAAGTTGGGTATTACGTGCAATTCGGCTGGAAACCTCAGACGGTAAGGCAATTGCCTCATCAAAAGAATTGGTATGCAAAGATTGAGTTCCGCCAAATACTGCTGCCATCGCCTCAACTGTCGTTCTCACGACATTGTTATAGGGATCTTGTTCAGTAAGCGACCAACCTGAGGTTTGGCAATGCGTGCGCAACATTAAAGACTTAGGATTTTTTGGCCCAAATGACTTCATAATGCGCCACCATAAGAGTCTTGCGGCGCGAAGCTTTGCAACCTCCAGATAAAAGTTCATACCAATTGCAAAGAAGAATGAAAGTCTTCCAGCAAAGCCATCGATATCAAGGCCCTTTGCCAACGCTGTTTTGACATATTCCTTGCCATCAGCCAAAGTAAAGGCAAGTTCCAATACTTGATTGGCGCCCGCCTCTTGAATGTGATAACCCGATATTGAAATCGAATTGAATTTAGGCATGTGTTTGGCGGTGTACTCGATGATGTCGCCGATAATACGCATCGAAGGCTCAGGCGGATAGATATAAGTATTTCTGACCATAAACTCTTTCAGAATATCGTTCTGAATGGTTCCTGAGAGCAGCTCTTGCTTAACTCCCTGCTCCTCACCGGCCACAATATACCCAGCCAACACTGGCAAGACTGCACCATTCATCGTCATCGATACTGAAACTTTGTCGAGCGGAATACCATCAAACAAAATCTTCATGTCTTCAATGGAGTCTATTGCTACACCCGCCTTACCAACATCCCCCGTTACACGCGGATGATCAGAATCGTAGCCACGATGGGTAGCTAAATCAAAGGCGACTGACACACCTTGTCCGCCTGCATCTAATGCTTTGCGATAAAACGCATTGGATTCTTCAGCAGTAGAAAATCCAGCATATTGGCGAATCGTCCATGGACGAACTGAGTACATCGTCGCCTGAGGACCGCGAATGAAAGGCTCAAAACCTGGAAGTGAATTTTTGTATTTCAAGTCCTCAGTGTCGGCAGCGGTATACAGTGCTTTCAGATGAATTCCATCAGGTGTATTCCAACCTAATTGATCGACATTTCCATTGGGTGCCGATTTCTGGGCGGATTCTCTCCAGCTTTCTAAATTGCTTTCCGTAACAGATGGCCACTCACTATTTTTTGTACTTTTTTGATCTGTAGTCACAAACCACTCCCAGTAGGTTTTGTTGCATTGCATCTAATCATTACTATTCTGCTTGACATTATTCAATTTGTCTACATAATGTATTCATAATTATGGATACAAAATTGAATAACAGACCCTTATACGAAGACGTAGCAGATAAGCTGCGTGAGCAGATTTTTAGCAAGAAATTGCAACCTGGTAGCTGGCTAGATGAGCAAAGTCTTGCAGATCAGTTTGGAATAAGCCGGACCCCCATGCGTGAAGCCATTAAGGTTTTAGCCTCTGAGGGGCTTGTAACGATCAAAATGAGGCGTGGTGCCTATGTCACAGAGGTATTCAGAAGTGATTTGGAGCAAATTTTTACAATTCTTTCCCTACTCGAAGGTCAGGCAGCAAAGGAAGCAGCAACGAAGGCAAGCGAAGCACAGCTTAATCTACTTGATCACCTTCATCACCGCCTAGAAACGGCTGCGGCAGATCGGGATATTGAGCAATTCTTTGAGATTAACGTGAAATTTCATGAATTAATACAAGAAATTGCCGGAAATCGGTGGATGAATGGTGTCATAGCAGACCTCAGAAAGGTGCTAAAACTCCATCGCCGTGACTCTCTGACGAGTACCGGACGACTCCAGAATTCTCTGCTTGAGCATCGAGAAATACTAAGGGCCCTACTAAAGCGCGATGAAGCAGCTGCTGAAAGCGCAATGCAAAAGCATCTTGCGAATGGGCTTGAAGCTGTACGTTAAATAATAAAACCTATAAAAAACAAAAGCTTAGATGATTAGTCTAAGCTTTAAGTTTAAATAGAGGACCTTTACTTTTTAATCACAAAGTTCCCTGGCAAGGATGCAATATAGGCTGAGATATCTTTCAAATCCGCATCCGTATACGACTGAACTTGGGAGCCCATTACTGCGTTATTACGGCCATACTGGGCATTGCTATTGCCTACCTTGTATGCTTTTAGGGAGTAGTACAAATAATCAGCGTATTGGCCTGCCAACTTAGGATAAGCAGGCAAGATAGGCGCATTTAAGCCAGCGCCATGACAAGAGGCGCAATTAGCCTTCTCAACAATCGCCCGGCCTTTATCAATACTAGCTGCATGAGCGGGATTCAATAAGCCAATACTAGCCATTATTACTGTGCTAACTAGTGCAAATTTCATAACATACCTCTATTACTTCAATTTGTTGATAGGTGAGCTGGCAGTTTGCGCAGCGTAGTATTCGCCAAGATCAGCCATATCCTGATCAGAAAGACTGCCAGCAATGGATCGCATCGTTGGATGCTTTCTCTCGCCTTTCTTGTAGGCGGCTAATGAACTAGCGATGTAGGCAGCATTCTGGCCACCTATCATGGGCACTTTATAGACCAAGGGATAGTCAGCACGGTAATCAGGTATGGAATGGCAACCAACACAGAGCCACACTTTGGCATTGGCAGCAGCAGCATTACCTTTGGTCTCTTCAGCCTGAGCCAACCCAGCAAAGGCCATGCCAGCGCTGACAAGCAAATAAGGAAGAATGGGGAGTTTTTTCATGGAAATCATTATTGATAGGTTTGATATAAATCAATTTGGAGAGATTATAGCGGACAGCAGCCAGCATTAGCTTTTTGCCGATTGGTGCTTTTTAGAATAAGTAAAAATTTGGTAAAAATATCCAAATTTATCTGGGCTTTACCTATACTTAAGCGCTCAAATAAGGACTTATTGACTGCCCTATGAATCAAGCCACCAAGCAAAATCCCCCACCGTCTCAAAGCCGTTTTGATGGCAGCCAAAGCTATGTAGCAACCGAAGATTTAAAGCTCGCTGTCAATGCAGCCATTGCCCTTGAACGGCCTCTTTTGATCAAGGGTGAGCCAGGCACTGGCAAGACCATGCTTGCAGAAGAAGTTGCGGGCGCATTAAACATGCCCTTATTGCAATGGCATATTAAATCGACAACTAAAGCCCAACAGGGTTTGTATGAGTACGATGCCGTAAGCCGTTTACGAGACTCTCAATTGGGTGACGTCAAAGTAAACGATATTCGAAATTACATTGTAAAAGGTGTTTTATGGCAAGCCTTTGAGGCAGAAGAACCGACGGTATTACTGATTGATGAAATTGACAAAGCTGATATTGAGTTTCCAAATGACCTTTTGCGCGAGATCGATCGCATGGAATTTTATGTCTACGAAACAAGGGAGTTGATTAAAGCAAAACATCGACCGCTAGTCATCATTACGTCAAACAATGAAAAGGAATTACCAGATGCCTTTTTGCGTCGCTGTTTTTTCCATTACATTAGCTTTCCAGACGCTCAAACAATGCAAAGCATTGTGGATGTTCATCATCCCAATATCAAACAAGAATTACTCGAAGCGGCCTTAAAGGCTTTTTACCAAATCCGCTCGCTACCAGGGTTGAAAAAGAAACCCTCTACTTCGGAATTGATTGATTGGCTAAAGCTTCTTCTCGCTGAGGATATCCCTCCGCAAGCACTCTATAGCCATGATGAAAAAATAGTTGTGCCGCCCCTTCATGGTGCCTTAATCAAGAACGAGCAAGATATTGCGTTATTTGAACGCTTAGTCATGATGAATCGTAACCATCGTTAATTGATTGAAAGAGTCTTAAATCAATGCTGATTCAATTCTTTCTTCATTTGAAAGAAGCAAAAATTCCTGTTTCAGTAAGGGAATTTTTAACATTACTGGAAGCTCTCAAAGCATCCATCATTAATCCTTCGATTGATGAGTTTTATCAATTATCCCGCATGACCCTAGTGAAAGATGAACAATACTTTGATCGCTTTGATCAAGTTTTTGGGAGTTATTTCCAAGGCATTGAACAAATCATTGCACTCTCACCAGAGATTCCTTTGGCATGGCTAGAGAAAAAATTGCAGCGCGTACTAACAGATGAAGAAAAGACAGCACTTCAAAAATTAGGTGGTCCAGAAGCGCTTCAAAAACGTCTAGAAGAACTTCTTAAGGAGCAAAAGGAATGGCATGGAGGTGGCAAGAAATGGATTGGCGCTGGCGGCTCTTCACCATTTGGTCATAGTGGCTACCATCCAGAAGGCATTCGAATTGGGGGTGAAAGTGCTGGCAATCGCACCGCCATTAAAGTTTGGGAAGCAAGGGAATTTAAAGACTATGACAGTAACCTTGCTCTAGGTACTCGTAATATCAAAGTAGCTCTACGTCGTTTGCGTCGCTTTGCTCGTGAAGGCTCAAACTTAGAATTAGATTTAGATAAAACCATACATTCAACGGCTGCAAATGCAGGCATGCTAGATATTCAGATGCGTCCCGAGCGACATAATCAAGTCAAAGTTCTATTGCTGATGGATGTAGGCGGATCAATGGATGACCATATTCAACGGATTGCGGAACTATTTACGGCTGCTAAAGCCGAATTTAAACATTTAGAACACTACTACTTTCACAACTGCGTATACGAGAATTTATGGCGCAGTAATCGACGTCGTAGAGATCAAGTGACTCCCACCCAAGAAATCATGAATCTATATGGTCCTGACTATAAGCTGATTTTTGTGGGGGATGCCACGATGTCTCCCTATGAAATATTGAGCCCTAATGGATCAGTGGAGTTTAATAATAAAGAATCTGGCGCCGCTTGGGTCAATCGGCTATTAGGCCATTTTCCTCACTTCGCTTGGTTAAATCCCGAGCCAGAATCTGTATGGCAATATAGGCAATCGATCGACATCATGAAAAATTTAATGAAAGATCGGATGTATCCAGTCACCTTAAATGGTTTGGAAAGTGCTATGAAACAACTTTCCAAGTAAGATTCTTACAAACCTCCCAGATCATTTTTAATTTTTTATTTGAAAGCCAGCATGAGCAAGATTCTCGAGCGCATCAAAAATTTAGGTATTGATTTACCTCCTCCCGGATCAGCGGCTGCTGCCTATGTGATGGCTGTAACCACAGGCAATACTGTCTTTTTATCCGGTCATATTGCCAAACGAGATGGTAAACCTTGGGTTGGAAAGCTCGGACAGGATATGGATACGGATACCGGGAAGGCAGCAGCTCGAGCCATTGCAATTGATCTGATCGCTACATTGCAAGACCACCTAGGATCATTGGACAAAATCAAGCGCATTGTCAAAGTAATGGGGTTAGTGAACTCAACTGCACAATACACAGAACAACATTTAGTGATGAATGGCTGCTCTGAGTTGCTATTTGAGATTTTTGGGGATGCTGGAAAACATGCCCGCAGTGCTTTTGGTGTTGCTCAAATACCCTTAGGTGCATGCGTTGAAATTGAGCTCATTGCAGAAATTTGAATCTATTTTAAAAAAACTATTTAGTGAGTCCTAAAGCTTGGATGTCTGATTCTGTGTCGGCATCCAAGACATACCCTTGCTTATCAGTATTCATGATCTTAACAATTTCGGGGTATTGATCCATATACGGTCGGCACGCCATTCTTGGTATTGCTAGGATTAAGTCAACAACCTTCCTTGAAAACACAACTGGGTTGCCACGTTGGCCATGGACCATCGGTAATACGATTTCTTGATGAGTATCACGATGCATAAATTGCTCTAACAATGCTTCGATCTCTAAAACGCCTACATTGGGTTGATCACTTAAAGCAACGATAAGCGCGTCGTAATCAGATTTGAGAGATTCAAGTCCAAGCCGAACTGAAGCAGCTTGTCCAGCCTCAGGATGAGGATTGCGCATTATTCGTAAAGGTAATTGGCTTGTATCTATTGATGTTAGCTCACTCTCAATCACCTGAGCATGAAATCCAGTCACAATCACAATCTCAATAGGAGCAAGTGATTGCATTGATAAACAAAAAGAATTGAGCAATGTTTGCCCATCTTTTTTTAATAATGCCTTTGGAAAGCCTCCTAAACGGCTTCCCTCACCAGCAGCTAGCAATAAAATTGCCAGCTTTACTTTGGCATTATTGGAAGATTTACCGATAGCTATCATAAGAGAGATAATAAATAGGAAACTCGATTCCATCACAAAGATCCTAGCAAGCATGAATAGTACCGACTTAAGCGTTCTCAAAGCAGCCGTTCGTTGGCTAAAAGAAGGCCATCCTGTAGCCATTGCCACTGTGGTTCAAACCTGGGGATCTGCTCCACGTCCTGTTGGTTCCTGGCTTGCCATTAGGCAAGATGGGCAAGTTGCAGGCTCAGTCTCTGGGGGCTGCGTTGAAGATGACCTCATCCGCCGTGTCCAAACAGAAATTTTGACTAGAAATACGCCGGAATTAGTGATCTATGGTGTAAGCCAGCAGGAAGCAGCGCGTTTTGGCCTACCTTGTGGTGGCACCCTTCGCTTACTAGTAGAACCAAAACCTGAACTAGCCATTTTAGAGAAACTACTGCAATTCATCTCTTCACATCAAATCACATTGCGGTCGGTAGATTTAAGCTCTGGCAGGTCAACATTGACTGTCGGAACCCGTCATGATGAATTTAGCTGTACCGAGCAAGAAATGCGGACCAGTTATGGTCCCCGTTGGCGGATGGTCATCATCGGCGCAGGACAGCTTTCTCTGTATACGGCTGACTTTGCACTCGCCTCTGACTTTGAAGTCATCGTGATTGATCCTCGTGAGGAATATGCAGAAGGAATAGATCGTTCAGACATCACCTTCTTTAGAGGTATGCCAGATGATGTTCTGCAAGAGATTGGAGTCGACGCCCATACTGCGGTGGTGGCGCTGACACATGATCCTAAGTTAGATGACATGGCACTCATGGAGGCATTAAAGTCATCCGCTTTTTATGTCGGCGCCTTAGGCAGTCGAAATAACACCCAAAAACGTAAAGAGCGGCTACTAGAATTCGATCTCAGCCAAGAACAAGTCAATCGTCTACATGGACCAGTTGGCATCTATATCGGCGCTCTGACTCCACCAGAAATTGCAGTTTCTATTCTGGCTGAAGTGATCGCCGTCAAATACGACGTGAGTATTCCAAAAAAACAATAATGCTTAAAGCAAGCTATTGAATTGCTTAGTTTGCTTTAAGCTTGCCATCTTTTAAACGGGGCTCAACAAAATGTCCCTTGCGTGCACGATTACCAGCAAATGACTTCAAGGTCTTAGCATCTAAATTAAGCTCGGTAGGCTTACCACCTCGTCCAGTTCCATAGTAGGTCGCACCCTCTGGGCCAACTGCAATGGCAGAAGCCAAGGCCTCTTTATCATCTATACCCATTAAGATCACGCCTTTGCCTCCGGTTGGCAAGCGCTTTAGTTCATTCAATGGGAATACTAGTAATTTAGATGCTGCAGATAAACATGCAACTTGCTTCATGCCAATGTGAACTTTAGCGACACCTAAAGGAATATCTCCTTCAGATTTATTATCAATGCTGATAAATGACTTGCCGGCCTTGTTGCGTGTACTCATATCAGCAACATTTGCCAAGAAGCCATAACCTGCTCTAGTTGAGATGAGAACCAGATCATCAGCTTGACCTGCGTAATAGGCAACCATTTGCGATCCTGGCGCTAAGTTCACGAAACTGGTTAAGGGTGATCCATCGCCGCGCGCACCCGGTAATTCGCTGACAGCTACGGTATAGACGCGACCATCACTACCAAACCCTTGAATCACATCAACTGTACGAACTTCAAAGGTAGCGTATAGGGCATCACCAGCTTTAAAGCTAAATTGAGTCGTATCATGCTCATGGCCTTGACGAACTCGAACCCAGCCCTTTTGAGAAACGATCACCGTTACAGGCTCATCAATCACTTTCGTCTCAGCAACTGCACGCTTATCTTCTTGAATAAGGGTGCGACGTTCATCGCCGAACTCTTTCATATCGGCTTCAATTTCTTTGATGATGCGTTTTCGTAAAACCGTATCGCTTTGTAACAGGCCTTCGAGATCATTGCGTTCAGACTTCAGTTCTTTGAGCTCTTGCTCAATCTTAATTCCTTCTAAACGCGCTAACTGCCGCAAGCGAATATCTAAAATATCTTCAGCCTGGCGATCGGTCAGCTTAAATTCTTTTATCAGATCTGCTTTAGGCTCATCGCTATTGCGAATGATCTTAATCACCTTATCGATATTCAGAAGGACTGTTAAGCGACCCTCCAAAATATGCATCCGATCTTTTACTTTACCTAAGCGATATTGAGTACGGCGAGTTACTGTGCCCACTCTAAATTCGATCCATTCTGAAAGAATATCTTTGAGATTCTTTTGACGGGGACGCCCATCATTTCCAATCATGACCAAATTCATTGGTGCATTGGACTCCAATGAGGTATGAGCTAAAAGTAGGTTCACAAATTCATTGACATCAATATTCTTACTTTTAGGCTCGAATACCAAGCGCACCGCAGCATCCTTGCTAGATTCATCACGTACCCCATCTAATACATTCAAGATGGTTGATTTAAGATTATTCTGATCGGGTGTAAGCGTCTTCTTTCCAACCTTCACTTTGGGATTAGTAATTTCTTCTATCTCTTGTAAAACCCGTTGGGATGAAGTTGCTGGCGGCAACTCGTTGACCACAATTTGCCATTGGCCGCGAGCCATCTCTTCTACTGACCAACGAGCCCGAACTTTGACGCTGCCTCGTCCCGTTTCATAAATTTGAGCAATTTCAGCTACAGAAGAAATGATTTGGGCCCCGCCCGGATAATCAGGCCCTGGCATGATTTCTAAAAGTTGCGCCGCAGTCATCTTTGGCGACTTCATTAGAGCAATAGCGGCTGCCGCCACCTCCCGCAGATT